>NZ_JASJFB010000030.1:0-12350 GCF_030065455.1 Microcystis sp. M53602_WE12
ATTAGACCTCTTGCATAAATCCGAAAACAAACGATAGAAACAATAATGGGAGGGACTTTCAGTTAATTATTTATTAGTAGTTGATAATCTTCAAAAATGTTGCTGTACAAGGATCGACTTAAGACTTTTGCAAGAGGTCTATTGCCCGATGGAAAAACCTCCTAAAAAACTCCTTGAACAGGTTCGTGATATTATTCGCATCAAACACTATTCCTACCGCACGGAAGAAACCTACATCTTCTGGATTCGACGCTACACCTTGTTTCATGACAAAAGACACCCTAAAGACATGAGTAGTGCGGAAATGGAGTCATTTTTAAGCCATCTAGCCGTCAAGGAAAACGTAGCCGCCTCTACTCAAAACCAAGCCCCCCCATCTCTCCATTCCCCATTCCCTACAACTGTAAACACAACTGCCGGAAATGATCGCCGCGATGTTCAAAACTTTGGTATTGGTCAAAACTAGCGCAAGCGGGCGATAGTAAGACCACTTTAGCCGCTTTTGCTGTTCCTAGTTCAGCCGCGCGTTGAACTGCCCTGTCCATCGTTTCTACACATTCATAATCTTGATAACCTGCTGACTGTAAACGACGGGCAAAATCGGCGGCAGCGTCACCAATAAGCAGCACAGTGACGACTTTTGCCTTAATTTCAGCGATCCAAGCCCGATCATCCCCTGCTTTCGCTTCTCCCCCCGCGATTAAAATCGCCGGACTAGGGACGGATTGTAAGCCCACTGCGGCCGCATCGTAATTAGTTGCTTTACTATCATTAATAAAGTCTAGGCCTTTATAGGTACAAATATACTCTAGACGATGGGCAACCCCGGGGAAAGTGGCGATCGCTTCGGTAATGGCTTTTTTCTCGATTCCTGCCAATCTAGCGGCGGCCACAGCCATAAGCAAATTCTGCTGATTGTGACTACCCACCATTTTCAGGAGATTAACCGGGGCAATTAATTCGCCAAAAGCCACGATCCAGTTATCTTGGAGATAAACACCACGACTAGGATCGCCCAAAAGCGCAGCTTTGCCCTGCACAGAAGTCCAGTAAGCTTGTTGCCATTGACTAACACCGATTTGACGCAGATAGGGATCATCACCGTTGAGGATTTGGCGATCGCTTCTTTGCAGTAAAGAAGCTTTAATCTGATAATAATTTTCGAGGGTTTGATGACGACTGAGGTGATCGGGGGTAAAAGTTGTCCAGATGCCGATTTTCGGCGATAAATCCCGACTGGACTCGATCTGATAACTACTAATCTCCGCAATAATCCAATCGTATTTATCGGCTTTTAAAGCCAATTCACAGGCAGCATAGCCGATATTACCGCAGGAAGGGGCATTTAACCCCGCTTTTTGAAAAATAGCGGCACAGAGGGCGGTGGTGGTGGTTTTGCCGTTAGTTCCCGTAATACCCAACCAAGGGGAAGATTGCAGATAACGCCAAGCTAATTCTAATTCTCCGATCGTATCGATGCCTTTTTCTCTGGCAGTAATTAAAATCGGGGCATCCCAAGGCACCCCGGGGCTAACCACGATAAGATTAGGCAAGTCCGAAGCCTCTAGACTGAGATTTTGACCAAGATTGACAATAATTCCTTCCCTTTCCAGATTGGTTTTGGTTGCTTGTAAACTGGGAGAATCAGAGCGATCGCTTAATGTCACCTGCCAACCATCCCGTTTTAAGCATCTTGCCGCTGCTATTCCCGATCTTCCCAATCCAATAATCGCCGCTTTCGCCATCTTGTTGCCACTCTACTCAAGGGTCAATTTTTAGCAATCTCTATCCTACTGTGGATTAGGTCGAGTAATAACTAGGGTTTGCGGCAAAAAGTTTTTCGGTGGGGGCAGGGTGTAGGGTGTGGGGTGTAGGGTGTGGGGTGTAGGGTTTTAGCGATTTTGAGGGGGTCAATTACCTAATTTTCAGGGAAAAAGTCCAGGGATTTTCCACCCGATCACTACCAGATCTGGTACTTTTTGGAAACCAAAAAGTCTAAAAGTTTTACCCAACAAGGTTTTTAGATTTATTGAGCAAACCCTAGCTATCTTCCAAGAAAACAAAATTCTCTGGCTTACGTCTAGATCGATAAAATAAATGCAAGTACGATCTCTATAACAACGCTCCCTATTTATGAATCTAAAATCATCCTTAAAATTTACCCTACTGTTTTCACTTCTGGGGGGTTGTCTCCTGACTACACCGAGTCAAGCAACTCTCTTTGAACAAAGAGAAGTTAATCAAGAAGATTTTATCGCTATTGCCCGACCCTACGGTAACGGTAAATACGATTTACTGATTTTGCAACAAATCCCAGGAAAACGCCAATGTTGGGCGGTAAATGGCACAGAACCGACCATTGTTCAGCCGCTGCTGCTCGATTTCGATTTTACCGGCAGTTGTGAACGGGCCACCGACAGTAACGGTTATTCCCTTCGCATTCAGGGCAAAGATTACGGTTTAGAATACCTGCTGCGTATCGTACAACGCAACGGGGAATTAGTCCTTGTGGGAACCCCCCGCAATCCCAGGCAATCGGAGGTAATTATTGGACGGACAAAAGGTTTAGGGAGCGGTTTAATGCAAATTTATCTCATCGATGGCTGGCGCTTTACTAAACGCAGTCTAGCTGGTCAAAATCTCAGTCATATCTATCTAACTGCCGATAGTCCCAATTTCAATCCTCCCCCAGAATTACTCGCGGGTACCCAATCGTCTATCCCCCCCACACCCCCCCCCAGAGAATCCGTCAAAGCAGAAACACCTGTTAATCCTGCTGCTAATCCCGAAGTGCGAGAATATACCTTTACCGCTGCAGAAACAGCAGTAGAGAGCAATCCTCAGCCAGTGGTCAATAATCCAGTACCAGAGCCAAATTTAACGCCACCGTCCCCAGTTACCCCTAATTTACCCCCCCTGACTCCTCCCAATTCTCAGAATAATAATGCAATTGTACCACCACCGCCACCGCGCAACCTAGGCAATCCCAGAAGTTTATCAGACGTAATCACTTTTAATCGAGCCGCCGCTAATCCCAGTAGTGGTAATATGAGCAATAGTAGTCGCCAAGGTTTTAAAGTAGTAATCGAAGCTAAAACCGAGAGCGATCGCACTAGGGTTCGTTCTCTCTATCCCGACGCTTTCCCCACTTCCCACCAAGGTCGTCGCGTCTGGCAAATAGGCGCGTTTAGTAGTCGCGATAAGGCTGAAAACGCTTTACAAAGTCTTGCTCCCCTGCGCGGATCGATCGTACCATTTTAGGGAACGCTGGAACTGCGGAACGGGGAACAGAGAGTGGATAAGGGAAATGGGGGAATTTCAACTAATACCCCAAAACCCTAAAACCCCAACTCTCAACTCCTGACTTGAAAGAGGGTGTAGGGTGTGGGGTGTGGGGTGTAGGGAAGGAAACCTCTTTCCTCTGTGGGGGTGAAAATTTTTTCATCGGGACTGACTCCTGACTCCTGACTCCTGACTCCTAGAGTAACTGATAACTGATAACTGAAAATATGGAAATATCAGAACTAAAAAAAGGTATCGAGATAGTAGGATCGCGCCTGGGTAAAACCCAGGACTATCTTTGACTTACCCACTTTAAGGGCCAAAATTAAAGACTTAGAACAGGTGGCGGCCGTCCCTACTTTTTGGGATAATCTCGATACGGCTCAAAAAACCCTGCAAGAACTAAATGAATGTAAATCTTCTTTAGAAACCTATCAGGGTTGGTGTGGACAATTAGAAGATACCAAGGCAATTATCGAGTTATTAGAATTAGAATCCGATCGAACTTTACTAGAAGAAGCGACGGACAATTTAACTCATTTACAGCATGACCTCGATCGCTGGGAATTGCAACAGCTTTTAAATGGTCCCTACGACGCAAAAGGAGCGGTTTTAACGATTAATGCGGGGGCCGGGGGAACCGATGCCCAAGATTGGACAGAAATGCTCCTGAGAATGTATTCTCGCTGGGCCGAGAAACAGGGTTATAAAGTCACTTTAGCGGAAATATCAGAAGGAGATGAAGCGGGAATTAAATCGGTGACAATTGAGATTGCCGGAACTTATGCTTACGGTTATCTGAAAGGAGAAAAAGGCACCCATCGGTTAGTAAGAATTTCCCCTTTTAATGCTAATGGTAAACGTCAAACCAGTTTCGCCGGGGTGGAAGTGATGCCAATTTTGGGCGATGATGCGGTGAGGGTAGAAATTCCCGATAAAGATTTAGAAATTACCACCACTAGATCGGGGGGAAAAGGTGGACAAAATGTTAATAAAGTGGAAACTGCCGTGCGTGTAGTTCATCTTCCCACAGGTATCGCTGTGCGTTGTACCCAAGAGCGATCGCAATTACAAAATAAAGAAAAAGCCCTAGCTTTATTAAAAGCGAAATTGTTAATTATCGCTCGGGAACAACAGGCTCAAGCGATCGCAGAAATTCGCGGCGATATGGTGGAGGCCGCTTGGGGCAATCAAATCCGTAACTATGTTTTTCATCCCTATCAATTGGTTAAGGACCTCCGTAGTAATGTGGAAACCACCGATGTTACCCGGGTAATGAATGGGGATTTAGATAGCTTTATTGAAGCCTATTTACGTTTGGGGGGTGCAGTTTAAAGAAATGTATCGCCGTTGTCGTCCACAAGTCCCACTCCCGTGTGGACGCGATGATAAAATCTCCTCTTGGAAAAATGTCGATTTGCGTTGAAGCACTTTTTTGCTCGCTGTATAAGGGTTTCGCCGATTTGACATCCCTAAAATGGATTTGCGTTGAAGCACTTTTTAGCATTTCCACTTCGCTCAAGGCTAGTCTAGGCCCAAAAGGGGAGATAACGAGCATAACGAGTTGATTTAGATTCAGATTCGTCAAGTTTAATCAGTCCTGCTTCTTTAGTTGCCCCAATCACTTGAGAAACAGTATTGTTTTTTGATTCATTTAAACAAAAGCGATTTCGTAAGGTTTGGTTAGACATCCGTTGATTATCGACATAGAGGAGACAACAGTGCTGATAACAAGCGCGAATACGGTCAGATTGACTCATTTTGCCAAAATCCTGATGAGCGAATAGGATAGAAGTTGTTCGGAGCTCACCTACTCTAAAATCTGGTGCGGGAAGTTGAAATTTCTCGGCAGCGGAAATAACTTTATCAATACCACTGCCCTTTTCTTCACAAATGCCAAAACGACGCATTATGTCAGCTAATTGCTCATTACGGGAGCGATATTCGTCTATAAAGCGTTCTACTTTGATAAAAGGAATACCAGGGTTAGAGATTTCTACTCGATCATCATACATTTCAATCATCACCGAAGCGCCTGTAGCGAGAAAGTCCTGATGAATCAAAGCATTGGCGATCAGTTCTCGCAAAGCTTGTGGAGGAAACATTTTCACTTCTTCCCTAAGAACCTCCTCGATGACGCGATTTTGAGGGGCTAAATCGTGGACAAAATTAACTAAACCATCAAAACCCACAGCATATCCCTTAGTTCCTGTCTGTTCCAGTCGAGTTTTAATTTTACCTGTTCCCTCATAGATAATCACTCGTGGTGCTTTACGCGCTAAGGTAGGGGAAAAGCTCTCAAGTTGTCTGGCCAGAAGGATGGCAGATAAATTAGGAATTGTCCAACCTTGTGGGGTTTTTTGCAGGAGTTGATCGCCTTGTAATCTTTCTAAAACAGCATCACGATGGCTAGGATAGGGAAGCTTGAGCAATTCAAAGTAGGTTTGGGTGTCTAATAGGTCAATAACCTCATCTGGACTAGCATGAGAACGAGCAGGTTGACAAAACCAATCTTGTTGATCTTCAGCAAAGATGCGCTTAAGCAGATCAGGTGTCATGGGTACTAAGTCTTCCCCTGCTCGCATTAGATAAGCACCTTCAAAGGCGATAGGTTGTCCTGTGGGACGGGTTGGCACTTCAAAAACCAAGACACGACCATCAGGGTGGGCCAATTCGGTGATTTCCACGCGCAAGCGAAGTTTTTGAACGATTAGCGATTTAATGCTGTTAATTTCTTCGGGTGTAGGAAAGGCTTGTGAACCAACAATTTTACGGGGACGTTTATCGGTAACACCTAAGATAAAATGGCCACCTCCTTCATTAGCAAGGGCGACGCAATATTTTAACAGTTTGATTGTATCAAATTGATTTTTAGTCTGTTTAAATTCTAGTCGCTCATTTTCCACTGGAGCATTTAACCAACCTTCTAGGGTCTCTAGGTTTATCATGCAGTAATCTCCTTCTGGGTGGGAATTTCCGTTTGGGGGGTAACAGTGCAGGTTATACTGATTCCTAAGATGAGAGCAGCTCTATTTTCTCGCAAATTCTGTTCTTATGCTATTTGTCCTCTACTAAGAAGAAAAATCAATGGTTATTATCGAGATTACCAATGTGGAAGAAATATTGAGCGCAAAAATTGGCTCTTTCGCCGCTAAAATCGTTCAAGCTCTAGCAGATGATGAAGGGAAAGTGGAAGAGGTTCTCATCAAAGAATTACAGGCTAATTTTCAGGAAAGGGGCATTAAAGCTAATCTGTTTAGCGTCACTGGGTTAGATATGCTCGGCAATGGCAGGCTAGAAGTTAACGTTAATGTTCGTTCTGCTAATATGATGTCCTAAGAGAAGATAAAATCGCCAATGGTTGGGTTAAATATAGTTAAACCCAACCTTATTTTGGTAGTTACCGTCAAAGGCAATGGCAACGAAGCTTGAGGTTATAATAAACCAACAAAATGTAACGGTCCTTGACCGGTAATTAATTCGATAATAATTGCCAGAAAACCGATCATCGCTAATCGGCCATTCCACACCTCGGCTGCCGTTGTCATCCCCCATTCCCAACGTTCCTGGGGATACATTTTCATATTCGCTTTCGGATGGGTAATTTGCTCGAAAGTGGTGGGTTTTTCCTCTAGGGATTTGACCACTAACTGGGAGAGAGATTCGATAAACATCGGGTGAGTGTTAAGAGCGGGTACTCGCTGAAAATGTTCAATTCCCGCTTCTTCCGCCACTTCTCGGTACTCTATATCGATTTCTTGCAGAGTTTCGATGTGTTCCGAGACAAAGCTAATCGGTACGACCAATAAATGCTTAATTCCCTGCTCTCCCAACTCTTTTAAAGCATCTTCAGTGTAGGGTTTTAGCCATTCCACCGGACCGACGCGACTTTGATAGGCTAAAGTGTACTGATTGGGTCGGTTTAGCGTACGCATGATCGCCCTAGTGCATTCTTCAATTTGCCTTTGATAGGGATCTCCCGCTTCCTCCACATAACTTTGGGGGACACCATGGGCGCTAAAAAAGATATGTACTTGGTCAGGATGAGGACACTGCTCTAATTCTCGCGCGATCAGATCGGCCATAGCACTCAGATAAGTGGGATGATCGTACCAAGAAGGGATGAGAGTATATTCCGTCAAACGCAGATAGGGATCATCCTGCCACATTTCCTCCAGCACACGAAAACTGGAACCACTGGTACTGATCGAAAATTGGGGATAAAGGGGAAGAATAACTAATTTTTTGATATGATCCCGTTTAATCCGCTCGATCGCTTCTTCGGTGAAGGGATTCCAGTAACGCATCCCGATATAAACGCTCACCTCGCGGCCCATTTCCTTGAGACGTTGTTGCAGTGCCGTGGCCTGTGCTTCCGTAATCTTGAGTAAAGGGGAGCCACCGCCAATCTGACGGTAATTTTCTTGGGATTTACTCGCTCTTAGCGTCGATATTAACCAAGCTAAAGGTTTTTGTAATCCTTTGATCGGTAAACGGATGATTTCTGGGTCAGAAAAAAGGTTAAATAGAAAAGGACGTACATCCTCTAACCGCTCCGGCCCACCCAAATTTAATAATAAAACCCCAACGCGACCCATAGTGTTAACAGATAATTTTTAAATTTTCAGATTCTTTACCAAGTTTAACAATATATCGGTGGAACCGTTAAAACAAATTACAGACGATATAGAAATTAATCAAATTTTGGAGGTTGATCTTGGCGACAATTTTACGTGCCCTCAGTTATCAATATCAATGGCTTTACGATGGTATCTCCCGTCTGGCTGCCCTAGCAGTGGGTGGGGAGTCTCGTTTTCGGCAATTGGCCCTAGAAGGTTTAAAAATCGCTAAAAATGACCCTATCCTCGATCTCTGTTGTGGTGCGGGTCAAACCACTCGTTATTTAGTCCCCCTATCCGATCGCTGTGTCGGTTTAGATGTCTCTCCCCGGGCCCTGGAGCGAGCTAGTTTAGCGGTGCCGCAAGCGCATTATGTGGAGGGATTAGCCGAAAAAATGCCCTTTGATGCCCGAGAATTCGCCTTTGTTCATACTAGCGCCGCTCTCCACGAAATGGAACCAGAGCAGTTAGAGGAAATCCTTAAAGAAGTGTATCGAGTTCTCAGACCGGGGGGAATTTTTGCCCTCGTGGATTTTCATCGACCCACTAACCCGCTTTTTTGGCCTTCTTTAGCCCTATTTTTGCAATTATTTGAAACCGATACCGCTTGGCAGTTTATCGATCGGGATCTGATCCGATCTTTACAGGCGATCGGTTTTCGTGATTGTCAACAAAAATTATACGCCGGTGGCAGTTTACAGGTGATTCGAGCGGCCAAGTGAAGGGATCGGCCAGGCAAGATTTTCAGAGGCAGTCGGTCATTTATACTAAGTAGGGAAGCTGAGTTCGATCGACTCGGTGCCAGTTATTTTTGAGAAGTAATGACTAGAGCAAAAATTCTACAACCCGATTTAATTTTAGGGGATACGATTCTCGGTCTCAGTCTGGAGATTTTGAGTCAGCATCAGATTAAGGGATTGATTCTCGATGTGGACGATACCCTTGTTCCCCTCCAGGAAACGACGGTTTCTGAGGATTTACAGCGTTGGGTCGATTCCTTGCGTCTTTATCTACCGATTTGGTTGGTAAGCAATAATCTTAGCGAAAATCGTATCTGTGCGATCGCTGATAATTTACAACTTCCCTACCTTCTCGGTGCGGTGAAACCCTCTCGACGCAAACTCCGGCAAGCGATGGCAGCCATGAGTCTCCCCCCCCAACAAATTGCGATGGTTGGCGATCGCTTGTTTACCGATGTTTTAGCGGGAAATCGTCTGGGAATGTTTACCATTCTGGTGAAACCAATGGTAAATCCCTTGACGGGGGGGGCAGCTTATCCAATCCACGATTTTGAGGTGTGGATATCACAAATTCTCGGCGTTTCCCTCCATCCGCAGCATTACTTAATAAAACCTGACCAATCCTCACAGAAGTAAATATTAAAAAATAATTAAGTATAGAGGAAACGATGGAAAAGTAGGAAATACTATAGACAATTTGAAATGAGGTCAGCCGAGATAAAGACCTTAAATATATGAAAGTCAGTAGATAGAAGGTGCCAGTTTTTGCGGATATACGCCAAAAGCTGGCTCTACTGTTTTTGAGTTTTATCTGTTTGGATGTCATACTATAGCGGTTCTCACACTATGTGGCACAGTTAAACCTTTGCTGAACAAGCTTTTTAACATCGATAATGTACCTCTTGCGAACAGGAAACGCTATAAATCCAGTTGTTAAAGACTGATTATTTATTCTCCGTTTTGCATGGGTGCCTGTCCTGGTATGTAGCCCATACTCAACGGATTTAGGATCACATTACCGTGCGCTGTTATCGAAAAAATCAATAATTGCCCGAAGAAGATCAAACCAGAGGATGATAGAAAAGTTAGAATTACCCTTGCAACTATGACCCTAGATATTATCCCCGAAGGTGAAGAACGCAAAGTGGAAGCTGTCAGTAGTGCCGCCATTGATGGTGCGCCGATCGCCTATATTGTCGTCTTAGCCGCCATTGTCACCACCCTTTCTTTTATTCCCTTCTCCATTGTCCTCGCTTCTGGCGGTAGTATGCCCCTCAGTCAAGCGGTTTTTCCCCTCTTGGGTTGGTTACTCGGCCCGATCGCTGGAGCGATCGCTAGTGGCATTGGGTCCTTAATTGGGGCTTTCCTTGCCCCCTACACAGCAGGAATTCCCGCTATTTCGGTCTTTGGGGCGATTTTGTCTAGTTTTGTGGCGGGAACGATGGTTTTAGGCAAAAAACGCCGTTATTGGTGGTTAGGATTAACGTTAATTTTTCTGATTCCCCTGTTTATCTACGCTAACCGGGCGATCGGACTGAACGGCATTTCGCCACGAATCTTTATTGCCGGGGCTTTCGTCGATTGGTCAGCTTTGGTATTATTTATCCTACCAACCCGGACTCTTTTTACCCATTGGATCAAAGGCAGCAATTTGGCCCTAGTAGCGGCGGGAATTTTTGGGGGTACCTGGACCGCCAGCGGCCTCTCCCATTTAGGGGCCGTCGCCATTACCTACTCGATTTTTAACTGGCCCGAAGAAGTCTGGATCGCTTTAATTGGGATCGTTCCCCTAGAAAATCTGATTCGTTCCTTTGTCGGTATGGTGATCGGTTGTGGTGTGATTGCCGGTTTACGGGCGATCGGTCTGGTCAAATCACGAGAGGCGATCTACTAGACCTCTTGTAAAAATCAAAAATTGTTGTTAGGGTTAGGAGTCAGTAGCCGGTCGTCGGGAGTCAGGAGAAGAAAAAAGACAAGAGACGACTAGACTATGCATAAAACCTAAGATTATGTCGAATTTATCCGAGTTTTTAGATATTGTGACCCAATAGCGGCTCGATAACTTATTTTTGCAGGAGGGCTACTGAAATGGGAATACAGCAGTTATCTTAAATGGTGACATAGGAGGTTTTCCTTTTGGGGTGTGGGGTGTGGGGTGTCGGGACGGACGCAAGGGCAAGAATTGCCGCGTTGCGTCCAACCCCCCACCGAAAAAAAAGAGAACTAGCGTTTAAGCCAACTCATCATTGCCCGCAGGTCTTGGCCGACTTCTTCGATCGAATGTTCTGCTTCTTGACGACGCATAGCGGTGAAACCCGGTTTACCTGCTTGATTTTCGAGGACAAACTCTCTGGCAAATTGTCCCGATTGAATTTCCCCGAGGATTTTCCGCATTGCGGTCTTAGTCGCTTCCGTCACCACCCGCGGACCGCGAGTGTAGTCACCGTACTCGGCTGTATTGGAAATACTATCGCGCATTTTGGCCAAACCGCCCTCGACGATCAGATCGACGATCAGTTTCACCTCGTGTAAACACTCAAAATAGGCTAATTCGGGCTGATAACCAGCTTCCACGAGGGTTTCAAAGCCAGCTTTAATTAAAGCACTTAAACCACCGCATAATACTGCCTGTTCGCCAAAAAGGTCGGTTTCTGTTTCCTCGCGGAAAGTGGTTTCCAAAACCCCGGCCCGAGTGCCACCGATACCTTTAGCGTAGGCCATCGCTCGATCGCGTGCTTGGCCGGTAGCATCTTGATAGACGGCGAATAAACAGGGGACTCCTTGACCTTGTTCGTAGGTGCGACGGACGAGATGGCCCGGTCCTTTGGGGGCAACCATAACCACATCGACATTATCCGGGGGAACCACTTGACCGAAATGAATATTAAAGCCGTGGGCAAAAGATAACACCTTGCCTGCGCTTAAATTCGGGGCAATTTCGTTGATATAAATCGTTTTCTGCACTTCATCTGGTAAGAGGATCATGATCCAGTCGGCAATTTTAGCGGCTTCGGCCACATCATAAACCGGAATACCAGCTTCTTTGGCTTTGATTGCCGATTTACTGCCGGGATATAGACCAACAATCACATTAACGCCACTATCCTTGAGATTTAATGCGTGGGCATGACCCTGGGAACCATAACCAATAATAGCGATCGTTTTTCCCGCTAATAAATCTAAATTGGCATCCTCATCATAGTACATTCGTGCCATCGAACTCGCTCCTTAACTTCTTTTGTCACTGTGCAAACTCCTAATTATACGGGAAAA
The DNA here is from genome assembly GCF_030065455.1 of Microcystis sp. M53602_WE12. Classification (NCBI taxonomy): domain Bacteria; kingdom Bacillati; phylum Cyanobacteriota; class Cyanophyceae; order Chroococcales; family Microcystaceae; genus Microcystis; species Microcystis sp. M53602_WE12. Next base: position 11,915 of record NZ_JASJFB010000030.1, read on the forward strand.
TCACGCCCGTCAGAAGCATTTGAGCGCCGGTTTCCTGGAGTCACGAAAAAATAGTGTCTAGAAAAAATGAACTAGGCTAATCCGCTTCGCGCTTGATTAGCTTTGGAAACGCTAATCTCACAGATTTTGTGCTTTTGACGCTTCCTTTGGCAGACTTACCGTTTGAGTCCTGACGGCTCGACTAGGCAGCGGTTTTAAGCTAAACGGCGCTTAACCTGCATGATCCAACAGCTATAACCCTTTTGGAGTCTATATCGGTGATCCGAAGTAAAAGCCGTTTAGCTTACCATCCACGTCTGACGACGCTAGTTCCTAACACCGTGGCTAAATAGAACTCTTGCAAATTAATTATATGTTATAATGATGGGTTAACTAATTTTCCCCAAAAAATTAGTTAATCAGTACATTTGTCCTGAATGAAAACTTGAAGTTTAAC
>NZ_JASJFB010000209.1:0-14284 GCF_030065455.1 Microcystis sp. M53602_WE12
AGAAACTTTCGGAATTTTTGGGTTAGAAGTATGTTGTCTTGGCATCTTGTCTGTTGATTTAGCATAAAGAGTAACGAAGAGCCGAATTTAACAGGCTATCAATTGCCTTCTGGTACAATTATCACAACGGATGACAACCCTTCAAAACCCGACGCTGAGTTAAAAGACAACGAATAATAATGTTAGTAGCAGAAAGACACATTATCAAGAAAGGACATCGATTTTGGTCGGTGAAACCGGAGATTTTCTAACCGAATGCTTCGCCCGTACTTTTTCAGCAAACCATAAATAGGGTCTGCTGAAAAAGTTTTTCGTGGGGGTAGGGTGTGGGGTGTAGGGTGTAGGGTGTGGGGTTTTAGCGATTTTCAGGTGGTCAACTACCTAATTTTCAGGGAAAAAGTCCAGGAATTTTCCCCCCGATCACTCCAATGGTAGGCACTTTTTGAGGGAAAAAAAGTCTAAAAGCCTTATCCAACAAGGTTTTTAGATTTATTCAGCAAACCCTAAATATTTGTAAACTTTTTCGCCTAAGTTACCTTTCTGTGGTAAGCAAATCTTTACTGCTCCGATTTGGGGGTTTCTTGGGGGGTGTCATCGTTGTTGGTTTTGGGTTCTTGTCCTTTAAAAGTAGGGATAAATCGCGACAAAACTTCAAAAAGCTGATTAAAGGTCGTTTGATTGATTTTACCCGTCAAGAGCAATAACACAAAGACAATAAAAGCAAAGATAAAAATAATTGTCAAAACGCTGGTAATATGCTTTGAATCTGGCACAAAATGGGCAATCACCGCAACTATACAAGCAACCACAGCTAAAACCAGCAACAAAGCGAGACTAGGTTTCAGGAGATTGGGAGTTTCTGGCGTTTTGGGACTCATAGGGCGATTTTCTCGGCTTTTGCGGCTACGTTCCTCCTTTATATCGATATCTCTTGCTCTTTCTGTCTTAGATTCCACCCCTTCTAAGATATTGCGGATATTATATTTGCCGCGCAAACCGGGGAGAATTGCCTCCACGACACCTTGGTGATCGAGTTTTATCAGATGGAGATAATCGACGGGAACTTCTACCCCGGTGGGTTTTTCCCCTTGCAATTCTCGAATCACTAACTTTTCCTGTACGGCTAAATTAGGGATAGTAGCGTGAATTTTGTCAAAATCTGTCTTAATAATAGCTAAAAGCGCACTAGCACGGGAACCCTGGGCTTTTATGCTGATGTAGTTATCTTCCTCGTCGGCACGCACCAAAGCTTTATTAAGATCCATTGTCAGAACCACACCACTACGCCAACGCATGGTTTTATAGATCATCTGGTGATTACGGACGATAAAGCTGGAAATAATTCTACCGGGCAGGATATCATAACGGTACTGGAAGTGTAAAGGTGCGTTTTCGTAGCTATCCACATCCGGTTCATCGATGGGTAGAAGATCGGTGATTAGATAGCGAGCGGGACTGTACCCATCAAGGGGAAAACAGAGTTCAAATTTTCCCATCAAATCCATCAAAAATCCGCGTTTATTTTCGGGATAACGTTGGGGTTGTTTGAGAATATTTTCCAGATCTGGCAGTGAAAGAATGCCCTTTTTTTGCACCATCAAATCGTGATTATTGAGAATATCATAAACACCGTCAGTTACCCATTCCGGGTTCAGGACATTGGTTTCATTCAGTCGCGGATCATCTTGGTAGTTAAGGACAATACCGAGATCGTGGAGAAACTGCACTAAACTTTTTTGATCGCTGGCCTCTTTAATCTCGGCTGTCTGACACATTTCCTGATACTTTTCGTAGGAAATAAAGTCATAAGTCTTTTGCATCGCTTCTAGTTGAGTTTTGATCTCAAACCAACTATTAGGCAATGAATCTTTGATATGGGGAATAGCATCGATTTGAGAGGCGATTTCCTGCACAAGTTGCTCGATTCCCACACCGGTTTTACAGGAAGTGGCGATTAGCTTGGTGATTTGGGGATATTTTTTCCGGAGGGTGCGGATCTTAACTTGGGGGGGATGTTCATCGGCACAATTACCCACGATAATCACGAGAGAATTGCCTCCGTAGGTTTCAATGAGTTTTAACCAGTATTCCAGACGGTTTTGCTGTTCGTTTTTGCGGTTGTCGAGGACAAGCAGATAAAGACTGCGTTTAGTCAGAAAAAACTGATGGGTGGTTTGCATCACTTTCTGACCGCCAAAATCCCAGATATTGAGGCGAATATCGGGTTTTTGGGGCAGTGGCCACTTTTCAATATTAATGCCGGGGGTCTTGGGTTCTCCGGAATTAAAGGTATTGTGCAGTAACCGCTTTAACAGGGAAGTTTTCCCCACATCCCCCTCCCCCACCAATAAAACTTTAAGCTCATTAAGAGGGCGTTTTTTCCCTTTATCCTTGAGATAACTAAAAATCGCCTGCGGGTTGCCATCATCCAACATTTTTTTACCCCATCCCTGACGAATAATTTCCGGGGGAACGTTGGTAATCGGGTTATTTTCGAGGACTAATCGCTTCAGGTTGACTAGGTGAGCGAGCGCTTCTGGTATCTCCCTGATTTGGTTATTGCTGAGGTAGAGGACTTGCAGGGAGGTGAGTTGAGCGAGCGCTTTTGGAATCTCCCTGATTTGGTTATTGGTGAGGCCGAGGATTTGCAGGGAGGTGAGTTGAGTGAGCGCTTCTGGAATCTCCCTGATTTGGTTATGGCTGAGGTAGAGGACTTGCAGGGGGGTGAGTTGAGCGAGCGCTTTTGGTATCTCGCTGATTTGGTTATTGCTGAGGTCGAGGAGTTGCAGGGAGGTGAGTTGAGCGAGCGCTTCTGGAATCTCCCTGATTTGGTTACTGTAGAGATAGAGGTATTGCAGGGAGGTGAGTTGAGCGAGCGCTTCTGGAATCTCCCTGATTTGGTTATTTCTGAGGTCGAGGTCTTGCAGGGAGGTGAGGTAAGCGAGTGCTTCTCGAATCTCGCTGATTTGGTTATTGCTGAGGTTGAAGTATTGCAGGGAGGTGAGGTAAGCGAGCGCTTCTGGAATCTCCCTGATTTGGTTATGGCTGAGGTCGAGGAGTTGCAGGGAGGTGAGTTGAGCGAGCGCTTCTGGAATCTCGCTGATTTGGTTATTGCTGAGATAGAGGTATTGCAGGGAGGTGAGTTGAGTGAGCGCTTCTGGTATCTCCCTGATTTGGTTATTGTAGAGAAAGAGGCGTTGCAGGGAGGTGAGGTGAGCGAGTGCTTCTGGAATCTCGCTGATTTGGTTATTGCTGAGGTCGAGGAGTTGCAGGGAGGTGAGGTCAGCGATTTCGGGGGGAATTTCTGTTAAGTTTTTTTTGGACAGATCCAACTTCCTCGCTCTTTCGTCCTTTGCCCGTTGAATTAACTCTAATACTTCCTGTGCTGTCATTGACCATCCCCCCGCTACTATATTTACTCCATTTTGGCAAAAGATCCAGTTAATGCAACTGGTTGAGACCTCATCAGCTTGAGTTGAGTTTCTGGAGAGTGAACTGAAAACTCGCATCTGATGACCGATAAGGGACTTGCGTGGGAATAATATCCTAGCCAGAAAATCGCTCTGTAGAAGAATCAGGCCGGCCAGATGGCATATTATCAAAGCGCAAGTCCCTTAGCTGCGGGGACTCTCAAAGGCTCTCCCCCTACTTAGGGTGATCAGCAAACCTGGGCGATCGGAGGGCGCAAGCCTTGCGCCCCTACAGTAACGGATTTTGTCCACAATGTAGGGGCGAACTGCGTTCGCCCAAAAGGTACATTATCAAAGCGCAAGTCCCTAACTGGGTGACTAAAGTTGAGAATTCCCTTAAGATAAAGTAAATAAGTGTAAAGAAACTGAAAGTTAGCCTACACCCTTGCTGAAAAAATTCTCATTGTCTAGAAGTGCTATGCTCAATCGTTTTTGCCGAGGAATCTCGATCGCTCTTGTAATTGGTGTCATTAGCTGTCTGGGTTGGATTATCTGCCCGGATCAAGCTCTAGCGGTGAATAATCCCGAATTACTGCCCAATCAAGCCACTCCGATCGTTGATTTAGCCAATTATCTACCCGCAAAACAGGAAGAGGCATTAATCCGAGATATCGAGACATTTCAAGGGGAAACCGGCTGGAAAATGCGAGTTTTAACCCAATATGACCGCAGCCCCGGCCGGGCAGTGATTAATTTCTGGGGATTGGATGATAAAAGTATTCTCCTAGTGGCCGATGGTCGCGGCGGTAATCTACTATCTTTTAGTATTGGTGATGCCGTCTATGAATTTTTACCCCGCACTTTTTGGATCGAATTACAGGCCCGTTTCGGTAATATGTATTTTGTCCGGGAAAATGGCGAAAATAACGCGATCGTACAATCCTTGGACACGGTAAAAGGCTGTTTAGTTAAAGGTGGTTGTGCGGTGGTCCCCGGTTTACCGAAGGAACAGTGGATTTTAACTTTAATTACCTCAATTGTCGGCGGTTTAGTCTTCGGTTTTGCCGGTATTCCTCGCAAAGAAGGACAGGTTTTCGCTTGGCAATGGGTTTTAATTGTCTCTCCCCTCTGGTTTATCCTCTTTGTTGCTTTTGGCATCGGACCGGTGGTTACTCGCACCAGTGAATTACTGCCCCTTTTCCGCAATTTAATCGGTTTTGCCCTTGGAGTTTTAGTCGCCTATCTTTCCCCTCGTTTTAATTCCCTCAACCCCTCAAAAACCTAAAAATTAGCGGCTTTTCAGTGATCAGTAATCAGTAATCAGTGAAAAGAAAGTAGCGAAGTTTTTACCTATAACCGATAGCTGACGGCAGCCCCTCATGGTTCGATCGATCTAGCTCTGTTACAATTGGAAAAATTGTGGAGTGAGTGAGATAACGTTTATGTGGGTCAATACTCAAAGTGAGATTATTAGTAAGGTTTTGCCGCCAGCAGTACGTCTGTTCTTAAGAACGCAAGTAGAACAGATAGAAGATTTAGAAATGCAGCTGCACGGTCATGATCGGCAAATTTTGCGCGGTTATATCCCCGGGGTATTTTTAGCCGTAGGAAGAGCGATTTATCAAGGTTTACATTTAGGTAAAGCGCAATTAAGAGGGGAAAATATTCGTCTTAATATTGGGCAGGTTTTGCGAGGGAAACCCCTAAAAATTTTGGAACCTATTCGGGTTAGCGGTGAGGTGGAAATTAACGAGCAGGATTTAAATAATTCGATCGCCTCGACTATTTTAGTTAATGCTTTTGCCGATTTACTAATTTTTTCCCTAGAAAATAACGGAATTGTTAACGCCAGAGAAATTATCTCACAACAGCGTTTTAACTGGAAAAATGTTCTTCTAAATCAGGGCTATTTCTCTCTTCTCGGCCATAGAGAAACAGGTGCAGAAGTAATTTTTACTGCTGATATTACCTTAAAAGATGCCCGCACTTTAGGGATTAGTCCCCGACAATGGCAAGGTTTAGCCCCAGATTTATCTATTGATTTGCAACCTTTTACCGTCGATTTAGGCAAAGATGTGGAGATTAAATCTTTTATTCTCGACGATAAAACTCTTTTCTGTCAGGGAAGTTTTTTGATTTTACCTTAAAAATAAACGGGATGATTCCGGTGGGTTAACTTAGTTTAACCCACCTAATTAGGGCTTGCTGAATAAATCTAAAAACCTTGTTAGATTAAGGCTTTTTCACGGGGAAAATTCACACCCCACACCCTACACCCCACACCCCACACCCTGCCCCCACCAACAAACTTTTTCAGCAGACCCTAATTATTACCCCGGATTCTGTGCAATTAAAATAATTGTTTGTATTAGTCCAACTAGAAGACCGAGAATACCACCAAGATTAACAATTCCCTGTAATTCCTGTTTAACAATTCCTTGAATAGCATTTTCCAGATCAGCAGGGGAAGTGGCATTTACCCGATCGCGGATTACCTGATCGATGTTGAGAATCGGGATAATTTGGGCGACTAATTTCTCTAAATCTTCCTCTAGATAACGCTCTAAAATTAACGCTAACTCTTGACTAATTACCCCTAATGATGTAGTCATTGACACCGAGGATTGCAGACGATTAATAATTAAATTAGCGATTTGATCCCAGTCGATCGTTTGTCCAAAATCTTGCAGAAATTGTTCGCCACTTTCTTGAATATAAATTCGCACCGTGTCTCTAGTGGTTTTACGCAATTGTCTGACGGTGGAGATAGGTAAATTTTGCAAAGAGATACCTTGTAACCAGTTTTTCAGACGATTACGCATCTCTAAAGATAGTAATAATTCTTTGATTCTGGTATTAGCTAAATCCTTTTCATCAAGGCAAAAAGTGCGTAAGCGGGCCAGGGCATTGCGTAAACCGAATAAATTGGCTACTACCCAATAGGTTCCACTGGTTTTTTCCCGAAATCCTTCATCGATAACTTGAATATTGCGATCGGTTAAAAAATCGATCAAAGCTAGACGGATAACATCAGCAGGTAGGACGGTTTCTAATAGCCAATCGGAGAATTGTCGCGCCTGTTGTTCACTGAGAGAAAATTCTAAGACTAGGCGATCAAAAATTTGATTGATCTGTTTTTCTAAAAAGTCCTGCCGTCGGGCTAAAACTTTTAGTAATCTCGCTAAAGATTCCCCGAATAAATCATGAAGAATCGCCGCCAAAATCTCGGCTGTTTTTGCTTGCCGATCGCCTTTTATTTGTTTTAAAGCTAATTGTAACAGCCAGAGTATCGCCCCCTGTACCCTTTCGGTGTCGAGGAGTCGTTTAGCCAGTTTTTGTAGTTCCTCGGGGGTTAACAGGGAACCCATGATCGTATCCGATACCCGAACAGCTAATCGATCTTGATTGCGAGGAATTAACCCCGGAGTGAAGGGAAGAGGACGCTTACCGATATAAATCGCCTTGTAGGGACGAAATAGCATTTTTATGGCTACATCGTTCGTAAAATAGCCAATAATTGCCCCCGCGATCGGCGGTAAGATCCATGTCCAAAGAGTAGGGAGATTCAATTTAGCAGCAAAAAATAAACGGAAATGTGAGTGAGTTATTTCTTCAAGACTAACACTCCCATCAGTCCTGCTAGGAGTGGATAGTGAACAGCGCCGGAAAATCCCGACTGATAGCCTAATTTTACCTGTTCTGGGCCCCGGGGAAAGCGATCGATACTGGGACTAATATAAGCGTACTGGTCAGTTAAACCGTAACGCTCGGCAGCCGGAACGACGATATGATCGAGATACCAGTTTTGGAATAGTTTGGCGATGGTTTCGGTGGGTTGATGGAAGTCAAGAATCGCCGCTTTAGCACCCGGTTTGAGGACTCGGTATAATTCCCCCAAACATTGGGCAGTATCCACCACATTGCGTAATCCATAGCCAATAGTGGCACAATCAAAGCTAGAATCGGCAAAGGGTAAATTAAGGGCATCCCCTTCCATCCAGTTAATATTAGTGGCACTAAAACGTTGACGGGCGATTTTTAATTGTTGTGGGGAAAAATCTAGTCCGATCACTTTGCCCGTTTTACCCACTTGTTTTGATAATAGGTTAGTCAGGTCGCCGCTACCACAACAGATATCGAGGGCAAAATCTCCTTTTTCGGGTTGACACCACTTGACTGTCATTAATTTCCAGATACGGTGTAATCCTAAACTTAATTCTTGATTAAGGCGGTCATATTCGGGAGCGATCTGATCAAAAATTGCTTGTATTTCTGTGGAGTTAGGTGAGGATTGATTGGACATTTTTATAATATGGCATCAGAGAAAATCCCAGATGAAGTTATACCATTCTATCCTATCTGCGCTCACGGAGATAAGCTGTTGAGCATCTACAGCAGTTATCTTCATGGTGGGGAACAGTGACTTAGATTACACTTCATCTATCTGATCATCTCCCGGCCGCAATTCGATCGAGAGGCCTTCCCGGGCGAGAATAGTTTCAGGGAAAATCTTTCTTGCCTCTTCCCCAATGCGATCGAGAAAATCGTCATTATGGGCCGGATCGTGATGAAATAGAACTAACTGCTTAACTTGCGCTGCTTGAGCGATTTTGACTGCCTGCTGCCAAGTGGAATGACCCCAACCCACCTTAGAATACTTAGGATCGTTGTATTCCTCATCGGTGTAGGTAGCATCAATAATCATCACATCCGCTTGCCATGCCAAAGCCAAAACGTTATCATCAAGGCGATCGGGAAAATGTTCGGTATCGGTAATATAGGCTGCCGATAAACCCTGCCAATTTACCCGATAACCCACCGCTTCTCCTGGATGATTTAAAGGACGGGTTTCGACGGTGACATCCCCACAGTGGAGGGTTTCGCCCATTTCTAGATTATAAAATTCTAAATCGGCCCGCATAATCTGCAAAGGCACGGGAAAATTAGGATGTAACATCTGATCGTGTAATGTTTGCTTGATGGTTGCTCCGTTGGGGGAGGGAACTGCGTAGATTTTAAAAGTATTGCCCCGGATAAAAGCAGGGATAAAAAAAGGAAAACCCTGAATATGATCCCAATGGGAGTGGCTGAAAAATAAATGGGCTTTCGCTGGACTTTCTGCCATCAAAGACTGTCCTAGTAGGCGTAACCCCGTACCACCGTCAAAAATTAATCTTTCTCTACCGACTTGCATCTCTACACAGGAAGTATTACCACCATAACGAACGGTTTCCGAACCTGGACAGGGAATACTCCCCCTTACTCCCCAAAATTTGATCTGGAAGCAGTTGTAGAGCATATCAGAAGTTTCTCTACTGGTACTGATGGGCTAATAGATCAGATTAGCACTCTTCCACAATTAAGTCTGTGACCTGATGACAAGCACGATGATTTACGATAGTGGAAAAGGATTATAGTTTTCGGGAAAGCAAGAGCATGGATTTACAGAAATTCTTAGAACAATTGCCTCAACAGTATCAGGATTGGGGATCGGCTTTAATGTCGCCTATTTCCGAGCAATTAACCCTTTTAAGCGAAAAAACCGCCTCCTATCCCGATCGCAATCTCTTTCCCCTGCTCAATCTCGCCGTTGCCTGTCTGCAACCGGACGAGGTTTACTGTCAAGTGGGTTGTTTTCGTCGCGGTAGTTTAGTCGCCGCTTTCTGCGATAATAGCGATCGCTACGGTTATGGCGTAGAAGCTTTTTTTAAATACGATCCATCGGGAGAAAAACTAACTATATTATCCCAGGATTTGGAGGATTTTCAACTATCAGAACAAATATTTTTAAGCGATCAAGAAACGGAAAACTTTTTCGATGATCTGGAAGAATTAAACAGTGAAGAAAAGCTGGGAGTTTATTACTACGATGCCGCCGAAGACTATCGCTCTCTCTTTATCTCCTTGCTTTTAGCCAAAAACTTCTGGTCTGATTCCGCTTTAATTATCATCAATAAATGTCAGCATCCCGCTCTCCAACAGGCAATAAAAGATTTTACTAAAACCCATCCCCAAGCTCAGATAATTTTAGATGATCAAGTCGCTAATCACGGTTTGCTTGGTTTGACAAATATTTGTTTATTAGCTTGGAATGCTCCCCCAGGGATAACAGCGCTAAAATCCCCGAAAAAACTGGTTTTAAATGTGGGTTGTGGTCCCTATAATCCCGAAGCTTTACCCCAACTATTCCGCGATGGCAATTGGCAAGAAATTCGCCTCGATATCAATACTGCTGTTAACCCAGATATTTTAGGAACTATTACCGATTTAAGTGCCGTTCCCGATAACTCCGTCGATGCGGTTTTTTCTAGTCATAATCTAGAACATATTTATCATTACGAAGTTCCCATCGCCCTAGAGGAATTTAAACGCATTCTTAAACCCGAAGGCTTTTTAATGATCGTAGTTCCCGATATGCAAACTGCCGCCGAATTTGTCGCTAGAGGCGATATGGAAAATGAACCTTTATATATTTCTCCCGGTGGTCCCGTGCGGGCTTTATGGATGTTTTACGGCATGGGAACAGAAGTCCCCGGAATGCCCTATATGGCTCATAAAACAGGTTTTACTTCTCAAAATCTCAACCAAAAATTACAAGAAGCAAATTTTGCCAGAGTCGAGGTAATTCGCACGGAATTTGAGTTAGTTGCTTTTGGGTATAAGTGAGGAAAGATTAGCAAAAATTGCCCGCAATTGTGGGGCGATTCTTTCCCTTTGATTGATTAAATAAATACTAACGAGGGTTAAAGATACCCCCACCCATTGCAATACACTTAACATCTCACCGAGGAATAAATTCCCGAAAGTGAGGGCAAAAACCGGAGTTAAAAAAGTTAAAGAACTTAAACTGGTTAAATTGCCCTTGGCGGCTAAATAAAAGAATATTCCGTATGCGATCGCACTACCAAAAATCGTGGCATAACTTAAAGCTAACCAACCATTTAAATCGATATTTTGCCATTGATGGGATTCGGTGAAACCTGAAGCTAAAAATAGCGGCAATCCTCCTAAAATCATGTGCCATCCCGTGGCGCTGACGGGATCCGCATGACGACAGACAAACCGGATTAAGACTGTTCCCACCGCCATGGATAGGGAAGCCAAAAGCATGAGCATTTCGCCGCTATTTAGTAATTCCTGCCAGCTAAAGTCAATATTTAACCCTTTTTGTCCAAAAAAGTCATAAAACCATTGATCGGGCAAGCCAATTAAACTAATTCCCCCAATCCCTAAACCCAATCCCAACCAACCCCAGACACCGATAACTTCTTTAAATAGCCAACTGGACATTAAAGCCACCGCTAGGGGTTGGGAGTCAATAATTACCGATCCTAACCCTGCCCCGGTGCGATTTAATCCCAATGCCAGAAAACCTTGAAAAAGAGTGGCATCCATCAGAGCAAAAAGGGCAATCCATAGCCACGCTTGCAGGGTTTTGGGCTGAGGACGACCTAAAAACCAAGCTACTATTAAAACTAACATTCCGGCGGGGACAAGGCGAATTCCCGCCATAAATAGGGGGGTAGTATGGGGGATAACACCCTTCATCGCTACCATCGCTGTTCCCCAGAGAAAAAACGGTGAGATAAATAAGAGGGGCGAGGATTTCTTTAAATCTAGGTTTTCCATAGGTAAGTAGCTGGTTATAATTAAATTAAAAATGGATTTTAGGTTCGATCCCCCCTGCCCCCCTTGATAAGGGGGGTGCCGATCCCCCCTTAATCCCCCCTTGATAAGGGGGGTGCCGATAGGCGGGGGGATCTGATAACTTTTAACGCCTACCTACTTAGCGATCGAGTTTTGTAGATAACAAATTTCCCTAATTGTATAGTAGAAACTGGGGATCGGCTCTTAATTCTCTTGACTTTCTCCTAACTGATTTTCCTCTAAAGCTGTTATTGGTTTTTCTTCGCTCGATCCGATCCAGATCGCAATCATTCCGGCGATAGGAATGGATAGAAAAACCCCTAATAATCCCGCAACTCTTTCGCCGATAAAGAGAGATAAAAATAAAATTACCGGGTTTAATTCTAGGGCATTGCCCATAACTTTAGGGCGAATAATATTATCTTGAATTTGCACCAAGACAACACAGACAATAAAAGCTTTAACGGCAATTGCTAGTCCCTGGGAGGTAAAAGTCAAGATAGTTACCAACAAAATGCCCAGGGTTGCCCCGATACCAGGGATAGCATCGATAACACCGAGAATGCTCGCTAAAATTAGCCCATATTTGATTCCTAATAGGGAAAAACTTAAGAAACTCGTCACCGATAAAAAGAGCATTAACAACAGTTGCCCGCGAATAAATCCCAGAAAACTTTGTCGAAAAGACTTGGCAAAACGCTCCCGGTATGCTATGGGGAGAAGTTGCAAAAAACCTCGCCAGAGTTTATCACCGTCGATGAGCATATAAACACTGATCACCGCCCCGAAAATGCCCGTAAAGACACTGGAAAAAACTCCCTGTACGAGCGATAAACCCGTGGCTAAACCGGTTTGTAAGCTTCCCACCATTTTATTTAAATCTAATCGATCAAGAAAGTCTTGAAAGGGTAAAAAATCTTTTTGACTAAGGGCATCGGTAAGATTGAATAGTAGTCCTCTCCCCTGATTAACCGCTTCTAATCCTATGCCTGTGACTAATCTAAATAGGAGGATAAAAGCTACTAGGGTGGTAATAGCAATGGCTAGTCCTCTCGGTAGATAACGGGATAACCAAACCACGGGATAATTTAATAGAGCGGCCAGGACTGCCGAACCAGTAAAAATAGCGATCATCCCGTAGAAATAGTTAATTAAGATAATTAGACTCCAGCCACAGCCAAATAATAATAGATAGCGCACTAGAATCGAGTTATTCAGAGTTTTCCAAAAGGAGCTAGAAGGGGGCATAAATAAAGCTAGAAATAGGATTTTAGCATTTAGAATTGTTTTAACAAAGCTTCCCGCATGACCGAGACGGGGACGGGTTGACCTAACCAGATTTCTAGTGCGATCGCTCCCTGATTAACTAACATTTCTAACCCATCAATAATTCTTATCCCTCTAGTCCGGGCCAACCGGAGAAATTTGGTCGGCCGGGGATTATAAATTAGATCGTAGGCGATCGCCGATGGGGGTAAAAGGTCTAATAATTCTAACTCAACAGGGGATTGTTCGCCCTGGGGGGACATTCCGATCGGGGTAGAATTAATCAGGAGTTCTGTGGTGGATACCAGCCCCTCTAATTCGTCCCAGCCATGCACTTCTAGGAGGTCATAGAGGCTTGTATTCGCCCAACTTTCTTTAAAAGGATCTAATTTCTTTTGATTGCGTCCTACCACATGAATTTCGCCACAGCCCAACTGGGCGCAAGCCACCACCACCGCCCGGGCCGCGCCGCCATTGCCTAAAATAACTGGATTCACCTGACTCCAATCTTTGTCAAGGGATTTCAAGGGTGCGAGAAAGCCATCCACATCGGTATTCGTTCCCTGCCAGCCGGTTTCCGTGCGCCAGACGGTGTTAACTGCGCCCACTAGCCTTGCTTTCTCGGTAATTTGCGATAATAAGGGAATAATTGCTAATTTATGGGGAATTGTGACGCTAAAACCCTGTAGATCGATGGCGGACAAACCAGCGATCGCAGTTGCTAAATTTTCCGGGGCGATAGGTAGGGGAAGATAGACATAATTTAGCCCCAAGGCATCGATAGCGGCATTGTGCATGGGGGGAGAAAGAGTATGGCCGATGGGATCGCCGATTACGCCTAATAACTTGGTTTTTCCGTTAATAATGGTCATAAAAAAGGTGGGCTTTCCCCACCAAAGTTTGATATCAAGGGTGGCCAATGCTCACCTTACTATACTAGGGTTTGCTGAAAAAGTTTTTCCTGGGGGCAGGGTGTAGGGTGTGGGGTGTGGGGTGTAGGGTTTTACCGATTTTGAGGGGGTCAATTACCTAATTTTCAGGGAAAAAGTCCAGGGATTTTTCCCCCGATAACTCCCAGATCCATTACTTTTTGATGGCCAAAAGGTCTAAAAGTTTTACCCAACAAGGTTTTTAGATTTATTCAGCAAACCCTATACTATTTCTTGATTTCGCGGGCCATTTTCAGGAAAGGATTGATATTGTCATCGTTAGCGCGACGAACGTTATCATTAGCAGCGTTAGCCTTACTATTAGCCTCGGAAGTAGCCGATTTTGCCACAATACCGTTATCGGTGACTTTGCTGACTTCCATAGAAGAAATCTGTTTAATCGATTCGCCACCCTTTTTATTCGAGGCAGTTTTCGGGAAAGTACGTCGGATCGTGATCGGTGTCCGCATAAAGTCGATATCACCGAGAGTTTTAGCGTCATCGGGTTCCAAGTAAAAAGCCTCTTTCGGTTCCGGTGCGCTCATATCCATCGGTTCATCGACGTATTTCGTCTTATTGCCAAACAGGCCAAAGAATCCAGCCATTTTCTCGCTCTCCTAAATAAATATATTTACCATAAATTGCTGCTGATTGTTAAATCATATCAATATTTATGACAAAAAGCCAGGTAGGGTGTGCTGAATAAGTCTGTTGGTGGGGTTAGTAGCCGGTCATCAGTAGCCGGTCGTCAGGAGTCAGGAGACAGGAGTCAGGAGACAGGAGACAGGAGTCAGTATTCAGGAGTCAGTATTCAGGAGTCAGTATTCAGGAGTCAGTATTCAGGAGTCAGGAGATTATTTTTATTTATTATCCCCACACCCTACACCCCACACCCTACACCCTACACCCTACACCCTACACCCTACACCCTACACCCTACACCCCACACCCCATCACCCCATCACCCCATCACCCCATCACCCCATCACCCCATCACCCCATCACCCTACACCCCATCACCCTACACCCCAC
>NZ_JASJFB010000621.1:0-1880 GCF_030065455.1 Microcystis sp. M53602_WE12
ACACCCCACACCCCACACCCCACACCCCACACCCCACACCCCACACCCTACACCCCACACCCCACACCCTACACCCCACACCCCACACCCTACACCCCACACCCAACCCCCATCACCTCATCCATGACACCAGATAGTTTTCGCGTCAGTTTTGCTCCCTTATCTTTGCAGGAAGTATATCAATTAGCCGATGATGGGGCTAATGGTGCTATTGTACTAATGAGTGGCACTGTACGGGAGCAAACCGACGGTAAACCGGTTATTTATCTTGATTATCAGGCCTACGAACCCATGGCGATCGAGGTTTTCCGGCAAATTGCCGGGCAAATTCGGCAAACCTGGCCCGATACCAATCGAGTTGTCATTCACCATCGCACCGGTAAGCTACAAATCGGTGAAATTAGCGTCTTAGTAGCGGTGGGTTGTCCCCATCGGGGGGAAGCTTTCGCAGCCTGTCGTTATGCTATTGATACTCTCAAGCATAATGCCCCCATCTGGAAAAAAGAATACTGGTCTGATGGTTCTAGTCAATGGGTTAGTATTGGGGCTTGTGAAACGGCCCATTAGGTCTAATAACGCAAAATTAAGGCAATTTTTTGGTAATCGTTCAAGGAATCTTCATCGACTAAAGCTACACGTCCTCCCTTGGCCAATACCACTTCGATAATTTCATCCACTGCATCATCGATTACCTCCGTACCACCGACGTTTTCCACCAGCACTAAATCACCGTTTTCGCTTAAAACTGCGGGTACATGGTAATTTTTCTCCACTAATAACAATTTTCCTCGACCTTCCTGCGCTAAACGCCACACTTCTCCCAGGGTAGAGATAACTTTTTGAGCGCTGACTGCCGCGTCCAAAGCTTGCAGGGCTTCAGTTTTTTGATTCTGACGCACTGAATGCATAATCGGCAATACTTGCGGAATTAATTCTGGCAGTGAGGTTTTGTCAAAATTGCCGGTTAAAGTGCCAACAATTGCTGATGTGTACTGTGAAACTTCTTGAAAGAAGGAAATTTGACGAACCACTCCACCCACAATCAAAGGGGAAGAATCATCAATGTCAATGTATTCACCCAGAGCATTATCTACCTGCTGGAAAAATCGCCGGATTCTATCATCTAGATAACTGGTATCGGCATCAAAGGGCAGTGGTGCGGTGGCCCCCGGTCCAGTCATTTCTAAGGGAAAATTTTGATCGCGAATTTCTTCGAGAGTTTCTCCTGTAGCTGAGATTAAACGAGTAGAACCCTGACTTAATAGTAACAGCCAATAGGGTTGTTCTCGATGTAATCCATAAACTAAATCCCGTGTGGCAAAGGTTTTATCGATGACAACTCTTGCCTGGACAGAAAAAGGCAGGTTATAAAGCTTGGCAATATCCGGACCAATATAGATAGCTAATCCATCTAGAGTATAAGGATAATCTATTTCAGCCACTAGACTATCGAGGCGCTCGAACAAAGGTTCGATTTCACGTTTAGAGAATTCTGCCGATAATCGGCGCTTTGCTTCATCGACCAAATTTTTAACGAGAATAGGGTCTTGTTTGTTATCCGGTGAGGTGCGATGGGTAGGTAAGAGAATGGAAAGGGCGGGTATTTGAGTTAGGGATTGTAGTTTCTTAAGTTCTTGACGAGTAATCATTGATTTTAGCTTGATTGATAGGGTTAAGGAGCTAAAAATACTGGCTTTATCCAGATTTTCTCGATTTATTCAGTATTCCAGCTAACATTTGGCTCTTCGGTTTGTGTTATGCAATGGACGGGGGTTATAAGGGATGGAACCCTTATAGAGAAAGGCATTTAGCGATTTTTGTCAATTGTTTTTATCTAGAGCGAACTAATCAATTAAGTCTCTTGCCAGATAAGGATTTAG
>NZ_JASJFB010000255.1:0-4861 GCF_030065455.1 Microcystis sp. M53602_WE12
CAATGGCTATAATACCCGCGTCGGTGAACGGGGGGCATCCCTATCGGGGGGACAACGACAACGGGTTGCGATCGCTCGTTCCGTCCTGCAAAGACCGCAAATTCTCATTCTTGATGAGGCCACCAGCGCCCTCGACTATAATACCGAACGGCAAGTGTGTCTGAATCTCAAGGAAGCTTTCAAGGATCGTACGGTCTTTTTTATCACCCATCGTCTAGCTTCGATCAAATCCGCCGATATTATTGTCATGATGGATAAGGGGACAGTAGCGGAGGAAGGCACCCACGAGGAATTAATGGCCAGAAAAGGCCTTTACTATACTCTCTATAAACAACAGGATTCGCAAATCTAGTCAGTCAGGGAACAGGGATTAGGGGATAGGGAAATGGGGAAATGGGGAAATGGGGAAATGGGGAAGTTTCAACTAATACCCCAAAACCCCCCGCAACGCGCACGCAGTGACCACCCCACACCCCACACCCCACACCCTACACCCCACACCCTACACCCACGAAAAACTTTTTCAGCAAACCCTAAATATAGGAGAATCCCCATGAACGGTAATTCTAACAACGGTCAAAAGGGCAACGGCAACGCTAAAAGCGATGAACTCACCCAAGCGGGTAAAAACGTGGCCACTACCACGAAAAATAAAAGTATTAGCCCTTCTTTACCCACTTTTAGCCCACCGGAACAATCGGTGATCCTGAAACAATCACCCATTTGGTCGCGGACGATTATCTGGACATTAATGAGTGTCACCACTGCCGCTTTAATTTGGTCAGCGCTCGCCAAAATCGAGCAGGTGGTGGGCGCCCAAGGACAACTTAAACCCCAGGGGAAAGTGCAAGAAGTACAAGCACCGGTGAATGGGGTAGTACAGTTCGTGAAAGTGAAAGACGGCGATCGAGTTAACAAAGGTGATGTACTGGTTTTAATGGATTCCAGTGCCTCGCAAGTGCAGTTAGAATCCTTGAGAAAAATTCGCACCAGTGCTGAGAAGGAAAATCAATTCTATCGTCTCTTAATGGCGCAGGATCTGACACCAGCAGCAGTGGA
The DNA here is from genome assembly GCF_030065455.1 of Microcystis sp. M53602_WE12. Taxonomy (NCBI): domain Bacteria; kingdom Bacillati; phylum Cyanobacteriota; class Cyanophyceae; order Chroococcales; family Microcystaceae; genus Microcystis; species Microcystis sp. M53602_WE12. The sequence continues at coordinate 1,060 of NZ_JASJFB010000255.1, forward strand.
AAGTTCGATCGCTCAATTAAAATTACCGAGTGAAATCGCCGATTTAGCCCGTAATCGTGCCGCTTTGGTGACAGAAAATCAACTTTATCAAGCACAGGTCAGTGAAGGTGCTTCTAGCTCTGCTTTACAAGGGGATGAATTAGCTCGTTTAGGGGCTGCTCGACGGGAGGCCAATTCTCGACAAGCGGCCGCTAGATTGGAAATGGAACAACTAGAAAAACAATTGGCCCAAACTAGGGTACAGTTGGCCGATGCCCGCTCGCAATTAATCAAAGATCGCTTAGTCTTAGAAGAAATTAAGACTCGTAATGCCAATTCGATGAAACAGGGCCAAGAAAGCTTGGATATCGAGCGTAATATTCTTAAGGATATTGAACCCTTGGGGGATGAAGGAGCGATCGCCCGTTATCAGATTAATAAACAAAAACAATCTGTAACTGATCGCCAGAATGAATTACAGCAGCAAGAGGCTAACGGCAAAATCGATCGAGAAAAACAAGAGAAAGAAGTACAAACCCGCATCGCCGAAATTTCCCGCCTGGAACAGGAAGAAAAGCGTTATTTCCTGTTGATCTCCCAAGCGCAAGAAAAGCTGATTAATACCACGGTAATCACGGAAAAAGATGTGCGCGATAAAATGGCGGACAATTACAAACGGATCGCTGAAATCGATAGTCAGATCAGTCGCATTATCATTGATAACAACAAGCGCATTGCCGAACTAGACAGTCAAATTAGTCAAGCACAACAGACGATTAAATATCAAAAAATTACCGCCCCCATCGATGGTGTGGTCTTTGATCTCAAGGCCCGGCCCGGGTTTGTTCCCCAACCAAGTCAAGCGGAAGCATTATTAAAACTTGTTCCCGATGGCTGTCCCACCGAGGTGAAAGATGCCGCTAAAGGTTGTTTAGTGGCAGAGGTGGACGTGACTAACCAAGACATCGGTTTTGTGCGCGTGGGACAAAAAGCCGATATTCGCATTGATTCCTTTTCCTACAGTGAATACGGCGATATTAAGGGAGAAGTAATCTCGATCGGTTCCGATGCTTTACCTCCCGACGAAAATCACCGTTTTTATCGGTTCCCCGTCCGGGTACGCTTGAACAGTCAAGAGTTAGTTTTGAAAAATCAATCCACTCTACCGCTGCAATCGGGGATGTCCGTGAGTGTCAACATCAAAGTCAATGAAAATCGCACCGTTTTGGGACTATTTACCGATATGTTCAATAAACAGGTGGATACTCTCAAACAAGTCCGTTAAACGAAAAAATTCGGGGGTACATCCTGCCAACGGCCCGATCCGATCGCGCTAATCGCTTCCGAGAGGTTAACTGCACCGGTATAAAGGGCGCGGCCCACGATTACTCCCGTTACTCCCAAAGGTTCCAAAGACAATAAACTCAGTAGGTCCGTCAGGGAACTAATGCCCCCAGAGGCGATTACGGGAATTTCGACAGATTCGGCTAATTCTCGCAAAGCGGCGAGATTCGGGCCAGAAAGTGTGCCATCTCGATGAATATCAGTGTAGATAATCGTGCTGGCTCCTCTTTTTGCCATATCTTGCCCAAGAGCGATCGCATCTACTGCGGAAGTTTCTAACCAACCCCTGGTGGCTACTTTGCCATCGCGAGCATCAATACCGACAATTATTTGCCCCGGAAAGCTTTGACAAAGTTCGCTGACTAATTCGGGCTTTTCTACGGCTACTGTCCCGACAATCGCCTTTTCTACCCCGATTTTTAGGAGATTACTCACCGTTTCTACATCCCGCAGTCCACCCCCCACCTGTACGGGAATGGCAATATCATTAAGAATTGTTTCAATAGTTGACAAATTAACCGATTTACCCTCTTTGGCTCCATCCAAATCAACTAAATGTAATCTGGTTGCCCCCTGATTGACCCATTCTCGCGCCACTATTGCGGGATTATCGTTAAAAACCTGCGATTGTTGGTAATCTCCCTGATAAAGTCGCACACATTTGCCATCGAGAATATCAATAGCGGGGATAACTTCCATGTTTTTCTCAATATCTAACTAAGGAGCGTTTTTCATTATATAGTACCAGCCGTCAGCCCTGAATCAGTGATCAGTGATCAGTGATCAGTTTTGAGTCTGACAGGGGAACAATCCCTCTCAAAGCATTGTCCACAAAGATTTTGAGGCTCTTCAGTTACAAACAGATACATCGTTAAACCTTGTTGGATAAGACTTTTAGACTTTTTTTCCCTCAAAAAGTGCCAGCCATTGCGGGGATCGGGGGGAAAATTCCTGGACTTTTTCCCTGAAAATTAGGTAGTTGACCACCTGAAAATCGATAAAACCCCACACCCCACACCCCACACCCTGCCCCTAGGAAAAGCTTTTTGCCGCAAACCATCTGTATTAAGTGTGCATCATCAAATGGCAGTAACAGTGCCGTCTTTTCACTGATTACTGTTTACTGATCACTGATCACTGATTATCGATTCCTGGGGAAAAAATTCTTCTAGAATGATAAGTACATATACGAGAGGAATTATACTCATGTCTGCTGGGAAGTTTCAAACAGCCGCTTCATTATCCGATCGAGAGCTAGAAATACTCGATTTAGTGGCTAATGGTTTAACTAATCAAGAAATCTCGGAAAAGCTAGAGATTAGTAAGCGTACCGTTGATAATCATATTAGTAATATCTTGACAAAAACAAAAACCGATAATCGGGTGGAATTGGTGCGTTGGGCATTGCATTGGGGTAAAGTTTGTCTTGATGATATTAATTGTTGTATCCTTCCTTCCCCGGTGCCGACCGATGATCAGGTTTCCTAAACTTCTGGGACTTTTGCTTGCGGTTAATATCATCAGTCTGGGGGGATGTAGTGATGCGGGTTTTGTCACCCCTCCCCAACAGCTTTTAGGAAATACTTTAAATACCCCTTCCTCTGAAGATAATCCCCGTTTTAACTACGATGGTCGTTATCTGGTCTTTGCCTCCGATCGCAGGGGTCAACGAACGATTTATTTATTCGATCGAGTGGCTAATCGTTTAGTTCCCCTACCGGGGTTAAATCAAGCAAAAACCTATCAAGATCAACCGGATATTAGTGCCGATGGTCGCTATATTGTTTATGTGTCGGAACAGTCCGGTAAACCCGATATATATATTTATGATCGACAAACTCTGCAAACAAAAAATCTCACCGAAAATATTTTAGGAGAAGTGCGTCGTCCGACGATTAGTGGTAACGGTCGTTTTATTGCTTTTGAAAGTAATCGTTTCGGTCAATGGAATCTGGAAATATTCGCTCGAGGTGGCGAAATTTCTCCTTCTTTACCCCCGATCAATTCTTCCCCGTCCCGATAGTATTGGGGGAGAAGGGAGAAGGGTGTGGGGAGACCACTTCGTGCGCGTTGCGGGGGAGATGGGAGAGGAGAATATCCACACGCCCCGGAATCCCTCCACGCTTACTTTTTGCTCCGTCTCGACTCTTTCTTTTTCCTCGTCCAGCCGCATAGGTAGGGTTTGCGGCAAAAAGTTTGTTGGTGGGGTTAGGAGTCGGTCGTCAGGAGTCAGTAGCCGGTCGTTTCAGGCTTTGTTGCCCTGCTTTTTTGTACCAGTTTATGTAAGTAGTCGTGCAAAATTAATTTCCTAGTCGAGACAGGAGACTCCGAGACAGGAGACTCCGAGACAGGAGACTCCGAGACAGGAGACTCCGAGACAGGAGACGGGATACAGCTATTAGGGATCGGATTTGAGTTTTCAGTTCACTGTTTACTGATCACAGCAGAAGTCTGACGGAGTAGTGGCTTAGATGTGTAA
>NZ_JASJFB010000798.1:0-5805 GCF_030065455.1 Microcystis sp. M53602_WE12
AAAGCTTTTGTACCAGTGATGGTTAGAGATTTAGGGATTACGGAGTGTCGCTTGTTTCCTGCGTTCCCAAAGTCAACGACTCAATTTAATGCTAACATAAAGTCGCCCTAAAGGGCGAGGTTTTCAACCCAAATTTTCGATGATTTAAGTGCGCTTGGTATCTTCTCTCCCGCCCCGATAGCCGTTTCAAGATCTCCCGACACCTACGCCTGGTGGATCTAGTGCCTTGAGACGCTTTCCTTTGCAGAGAAGCTCGAACGCGACTGTATTTATCCCTCGTTTCCTTGATTCCCTCCCCCGACCACGATTGATCGGTTGATGTTACCGCGATGTCACGACGGCCGAAATCGACCCCGATAATGTTATCCGCGTTGATAGGTTTCGGCGGTTCCGATTTTAGTTGGATGTGGACATACCAACCGCCGTCACGATGTAGGCAGATTTGAGCGGAGGTCGGATTTTGCCAGGTAAGTTTCCCCCGATGGTAATTGCTCGCTCTCAGGGGAATGGTTAACCGTTTCCCCGTGGTGCTAACAGTAATCGCCCAATCTTTCTCGACGAAACGGAAGGTTCGAGCGTCACAGTCGAAACTTGTTGGAGCAAAGTTCTTGACCTTCTTCCCTTGAAGTTTTGCTGTCAAACGATTAGCCGCCACCCGACCGCAAGCTCTGACAACGTGGTTAGCCGTCAATCCGAACCGATCCTTAACGTCCTGATAACAGACGGCTTGAATCGAGTTCCGGTTAGTCAGCCGGGGATTGACGTTCTCGTTAATCCAGCTACAAGCCGACGCAAAAGCCGTACAGGTATCGGACAGCGCTTGTTGTTGTTCGCTACATACTTGAAGCTTGATCACTAGCGTCAGGACTTGTTCCACGGCCTCAAAAAACTCACCAACAGGAAGCATAACATATTTAGAGTCGATGCGCTACGCGCGTTTTATACTGGTCGGCATTCCTCCGCCGCTAACCCGTAGGGTGTAACGGGGGCATCCTGCCGACATCTAAGGTGAATTAAATGATGTAAGTGAGAGCGGAGCGAGTAAAATAACAAGATACCATCTTATCCTAGCCAATCTCTGACTGACTAAGGTTAGATTTGTAGAGAGAAAATACCAAGAACCTCTTGGTTTAAGCCTAAAAAATTCACTGCCAGAATTCTCGAACAATCTACCGCTTCCTCTCCCCCTGCCTTTTTGTTGTCTAAATGATACTACAGACCCTATGATTTCCGAACGTACTTTACCAACCTTTAATCCTGCTTCCATCATTATTACCAAAGCTGAAGGTCTTCGCCTATACGAGGATATGGTTTTGGGGCGGATGTTTGAAGATAAATGTGCCGAAATGTATTATCGAGGCAAAATGTTCGGTTTTGTCCACCTCTACAACGGTCAAGAAGCGATATCTAGCGGTATTATTAAAGCCTTGCGTCAGGGAGAAGATTACGTTTCTAGCACCTATCGCGATCACGTCCACGCCCTCAGTGCCGGAGTTCCCGCTCAAGAGGTAATGGCGGAGTTATTCGGCAAAGCTACGGGCTGTAGTAAAGGACGGGGCGGCTCCATGCATATGTTCTCCGCCGAACATAAGCTTTTAGGGGGTTACGCTTTTGTGGCCGAGGGGATTCCCGTCGCAACCGGGGCGGCTTTTCAAAGTAAATACCGTCGGGAAGCCATGGCTGATGCCAGTGCCGATCAGGTAACGGTCTGTTTCTTTGGGGATGGGGCGAGTAATAATGGCCAGTTTTTTGAGTGTCTGAATATGGCCGCCCTCTGGAAGTTGCCGATTATCTATGTGGTGGAAAATAATAAGTGGGCGATCGGTATGGCCCACGATCGAGCCACTTCTCAACCGGAAATCTATAAAAAAGCCAGTGTTTTTAGTATGGTCGGTGTGGAAGTGGACGGTATGGATGTGGTCGCCGTTCATGCCGCCGCCAGAGAAGCTGTAGCCCGCGCCCGCGCCGGTGAGGGGCCGACTTTGATTGAGGCCTTAACCTATCGTTTCCGGGGTCACTCTCTGGCAGATCCCGACGAGTTACGCAGTGCTGACGAGAAACAATTCTGGGGCGAAAGAGATCCGATCACTCGCTTTGCCGCCTACCTCTACGAACGAGATCTGGCCACGAGAGAGGAATTAAAAGAAATCGAGGAGAAAATTCAAGCTGAAATCGAGGCAGCGGTTAAATTTGCCGAATCTAGCCCCGAACCCGATCCTAGTGAACTAACTCGCTTTATTTTCGCCGAAGACGAGTAATTTCAGTGATCAGTTACCAGTTATTCAGAGTTGAGTAATCAGTAATCAGTGATCAGTGATCACTGATTACTTAAGGTATTCTATGAGGGGGAGCAGCAAAATCCCGCCTTGAATCTGGTTGTTGTGGAAAAAATCCGTAAAAACCAGTTGCGCTCTTGTATAATTCGCTAAAATCCAGAGAAATAGCTTTTGCCATGGCGACTACAGAAGCATTGAACCCCAGTCAGTTCGCATTCTTAACCAACCTCACCGCTGATCGTTCAAGTTCACCCAACCCACAAGAAGAAATGGACAAAGTTATCATTCTCGTTAATGCCGAAGCTCAGGCCAGTGGTCAGATGTCTCGCCTATCGCCCGTTACCGAAAAAATGGTGATTGCCTTAAAAAATGCGGTTCCTAAATCCTTGGCGGTGGAGGTGACGGGGACGGCTTCCTTGTGGTCAAAAATGGAGTCGGGTAAAACCAGCCAGAATAATTTAATCTGGTGTCCCTTAACAATTCAATTACCCAATTGGGTGAATTTTCCTGGTAAAAAAGTTTATCAAGCTTGTCGGGATATCGAAGAAAGACGCGCTTGGGTTGCCCATACCCTGCACTATAAAACCAGTCAGGGAGATTCTTCTTTTGGGGATCTTTGGTTGCCGATCACGGTGACATCTAAGGGTTTAGAATACGGTGAGGTAATCGGAGAAGGCATGATCCCCAACGCCTACAGTCAACCGATTAGTCTGGAAAGAGAGAGTCTTAAGTCTTTACATCGGCTGGCAGCGCAATTACTGGATAATTTACAGGCTCCTGCTTCCGTTTATTTGCTACAGTTTCGTCTGGCTCATCGAGAAGTGGTTTTTGATCGTCTCTGGCCTTTTCCTGCTGCACCTGCGATCGCTTCTCTGCGCGGTCAACAGACGGATCTCTATGCATCCTACTGGAATTGTTTACGTCGGCAAGCAACGCTCGATCATTCCTTGGCAATTTAAAGGCACTGTCTAGCAGTAATCTATTAAGTTGACAAAAGGGATACTTTAGCAGAATATTTAGAGCGTAGCAGCCGCCATAAAAACACGGCTGTTGTCCGTTCAACCTCTCGAAAATGCCGAAATATTCGCTAATTATCCCGATTTATAACGAGGAAGAAACCATTCCAGAACTCTATCGCCGTGTCAGTGCCGTCATGGATAGTTTAGATGATTCTGTGGAACTGATTCTGATTAATGATGGCAGTCGGGACCGTTCCTTAAATTTAATGCGGGAACTACAGGAAAGAGATGCTAGGGTCTGTTACATTAGCTTTGCTCGTAACTTTGGCCATCAGGCAGCAGTGACGGCAGGACTTAATTTTGCTAGGGGTCAAGTTATTGTTGTCCTCGATGCCGACTTGCAGGATCCACCGGAATTGATTCCCAAAATGATTGAGTCTTGGCAAGCAGGTTATCATGTGGTTTACGCCCAGAGAACAAAACGGAAAAAAGAAAGTTGGTTTAAACGCCTAACTGCCTACGTTTTCTATAGATTGCTGCGACAATTAGCCGACGTGGATATCCCTGCGGACACGGGGGATTTTTGTCTGATGGATCGTCAGGTAGTGGACGTATTAAATTCTATGCCAGAACGGAATCGTTATATTCGCGGTTTGCGCGCTTGGATTGGTTTCCGACAAACTGCTGTTAAATTTGAGCGGGATCCCCGGTTTGCTGGCGAAGTCAAATACACTTTTAAAAAATCCCTAGCTTTAGCGATTAATAGCTTGGTGTCTTTTTCTAAGATTCCCCTGCGTATTTCCACTTATTTAGGCTTATTTTCCGCTTTAATTGCCCTGTTGATGGCTTTACTGGTTCTCTACTGGCGCTTACAGCAACCCGACTCTCCCGTTACCGGTTTAGCTACTATCTTGATCGCTGTGTTTTTCTTGGGTTCGGTACAATTGATCGGTATTGGCATATTAGGGGAATATATCGGGCGAATTTACGAAGAAGTTAAGGGCAGACCAGCCTATACAATCGCTGAGATCGCTGGGTTGGAAATTAATAGACCTCTTGTAAAAATCAAAAATTGTTGTTAGGGTTAGGAGTCAGGAGTCAGGAGTCAGGAGTCAGGAGAATTAGGAATGAACAATAATCAATTAAATGGTCTATTTAAGGATTTTATGCAATTTAATCCTTATTCTTACCGTTTTTGAACCCTCAAAAATTAATTATGCAAGAGGTTTAATAAAACTTTCCCAACAACTATCAATTAATTCTTGTCAATTAAAGATTTTGTTAACTTCTTAAATAAGCAATAAGCTGTTGACTCTCTAAATTACTGGTTAAGACTGTCTATGATCGAGGAGAGAGGTTTTGCTCATTTGTCCTAAAATTTCTAATAGGCAGTGCAGCTTACCCCATTCGTACAAAAAAATTAGCAGAGCAGCTAATAGAAATTAAACTCCAATAACAAAGAAAAACTGTCTAACTTTGCCCACAACAGCGATCGATCCCTAAACTATCTAAAATTAAATCACTGACAGCGTTAGCGATGGCAAATTCACTATAAAAACTTTCGCGGAAATCAAAAGCTTGCATCTCGGTAACGATCGCAATTACCAAGCTACCGAGATCGTTTTCCCCTTCCAAACGCTGACGCAGAAAAATTTGACTAGCGCGTTCAGCGATAGTTTCATTAATAGCTTCGGGAATAAATTCCGCATCTAACCAACGATGTAAAGCGGTTCGCAACCAAGTTTGTTCCTGTTGGGGATTTTCGATCGGTGGTAAAGTAATGGGCGGAATTGCTGCGGGATGATCAGGCATAATTAGAGAATTATCAGGCTACGAGACTGAGTTCTTGGGGGGATTCGTGGATACCGCCTCTATTATACAAGGATACGCACGCGGTTACTTTCTCATGGCCGATGAGGGGGGCAGATTGGATTGGTATTCTAGTAAAAATCGCGCTCTTATCCCTCTTGATCGGCGTTTTAGGTATCCCAAGTCCCTAAAACGAGTTTTGAATCAAAATCGCTTTAGCGTGGCTATTAACCGCAATTTTGCTGGGGTTTGTGCCGGTTGTGCCGATCGCTCGCTGACTTGGATTTCCCCGGAGTTAATGCAAATCTATCAGCAATTACACCAGGCCGGTTGGGCCTACAGTTTCGAGACTTGGCAAGGGGATCAATTAGCGGGGGGGATTTTAGGTTTAGCAATTCGCGGGGTTTTTATCGGGGAATCGATGTTTTATCAAATTCCCGATGGTTCTAAGGTAGCCATGGTCAAGTTAGTCGAACACCTCAGAGAACGGGATTTCTGTCTATTTGATGCCCAAATGCAAAATCCCCATCTGGCTAGATTTGGGGCCTATACTATCTCCGAAAAAGAATATCATCCCCTACTTGAAGGCGCTCTGTTGAAGCATTGCCATTTTGTTTAAGTAGGGCTTGCTGAATAAATCTAAAAACCTTGTTGGATAAGACTTTTGGACTTTTTTCCCCTCAAAAAGTGCCAGCCATTGCGGGGATCGGGGGGAAAATTCCTGGACTTTTTCCCTGAAAATTAGGTAATTGGCCACCTCA
>NZ_JASJFB010000552.1:0-1248 GCF_030065455.1 Microcystis sp. M53602_WE12
ATACCTCACATTTTAGCATATATTTCGTAAACGATGCTCATATTTAACAGTAAAGCCGTCGTAGAACGACGGGGTTTCAGACCCAAAATTTTCGATGACTTTCTCGGGCCATTGTTGGTTAGCTTGGGTCAATTCCTCAATTTCTTGATTGAGTTTTTCAAGGCAGTTATCGAGATACTCAAGATGGGCTTCGATATCGAGCTTTACCGCGAGCGCGTTCCCGTCGGTTCTTTTCGGCAGTCCGCATCTCGACAAGTTGCCGGCGACGACTAATTAAGTCCTACCGCTAACCCATCCTACAAATAATTGTGCCTCCCTACTTATAATAAAATTAGTCGGTAGTTTCCCTAGAGGTAAATTTTTATGATTGTCAATAAGCGAGAACTCAAGCAAGCCTTAAATCGGGTGTACTTAAAAATCAAGCCTGATGCTGAAACAATTCAGGTTTTTCGAGCTAATTTGGTGCGCTTGTTGGACCAATGTGACAGCAAAAAGTCGGAAGAGTTTAATAAAAATTTGCTGATAGATTTTTTGAAAAATACCTATTATGCTGATCGCTATTTTATCAATACAAAAGAGCGCATTGATCTGGTGATTCATAATAACCAGGATGTTAAAAGTCCAGTGGGGGTCATTTTTGAGACGAAGAAGCCTACTCGGACAATAAATGCAGAAATGCCAAGACTGGATAATCTCAATACCAAGGCTTTTCAGCAGTTAGTTTTATATTTTCTCCGCGAAAGGGTGACGGATAAAAATCTTGAGATTAAACACTTGATCGTAACAAATATTTATGAGTGGTTTATTTTCGATGCGAAGATTTTTGAGGAGTTGTTTTTTGCTAATAAGGCTCTAGTTAACCAGTTTTGCGATTTTGAAGCAGGGAGACTGAGTAGTACAAAAACGGATTTTTTCTATCAACAAATTGCCGAACCAGCGATCACTAAAGTTATTGAGCAAATTAAGTTTACTCATTTTGATCTGCGAGATCTGGAAAATTTAGACCTGCTTGATATTTACAAGATTCTTGCGCCAGAACATTTACTTAAGTTACCTTTTGTTAATGACAGTAATACTTTAAATAAGCCTTTTTATAATGAGCTTTTGTAGCAACATCTCAAAAACCGCTGAGAGGTAAGATGAAAGCCACGACAGCATCTCTGGCCTCTCAGCCTATCGCCTGTGGCTGTTAGGTAGTGTCTAGCTAGTGACCAACTTCCAGGCTGAGACTGTTCTGGGGAGCCGCCC
>NZ_JASJFB010000237.1:0-5725 GCF_030065455.1 Microcystis sp. M53602_WE12
CCTACTTAAAACTAATGTTTAGTCAAAACAAATAGTAAAAGAAGAACGTAGGTTGGGTTGAAGCATGAAACCCAACGCCTGCATGGGTTACGCTACCGTTAACCCATCCTAAAAATAATTGTGCCTCCCTACTTAAAACTAATGTTTAGTCAAAATAAATAGTAAAAGAAGTTGAGATTTTTGTCTAGTTATCGAGAAAACTTTTCTTGACAATACATTATGTTTTTTTATTCACTTCTTAACCTATTCTTTACCAAGCAGTGGTAACTTTTAGCGTAAAATTTAAGGCAGTTTACGGCTCAAAATTAATCCTATGCCCAGCAGAAACAAGACCAATTTACTAACAGCCTTATCCCTAGCGACTTTAACAGCGACTTTAACCGCTTGTGGTGGCGGCGATACGCCGGGAACTAGCACAGAAGGGGACAATAGAATCGCCCAAGTTCCCCTAAAGGGAGAGGTCGCCCTCAATGGTGCGGGCGCTTCTTTTCCTGCACCCCTATATCAAAACTGGTTTGTCACCATCAATCAAATACTTTCCAAACTACTAATTAACTATCAATCTACCGGTAGCGGGGCGGGAGTCGAACAATTTATCCAAGGTACGATCGATTTTGGCGCTTCCGATGTGGCCATGAGTGACGAGGATATGGCCAGAGTTAGCCGCGGGGTGTTACTGTTACCGATGACGGCGGGAAGCATCGTTATGGCTTATAATTTGCCCGGAGTAGAAGGGCTGAAACTAAGTAGGGAAGCATATATAGGCATCTTTTTAGGCACGATTACCCGTTGGAACGATGCCAAAATCGCCGCCGATAACCCCGATTTAAAACTACCCAATGAAGAAATTACCGTAGTTCACCGGGCAGACGGTAGCGGGACGACGGGAGTTTTTACTAAGTTTTTAAGCGCCGTTAGTCCCGAATGGAAAAAAAGTATCGGTGAAGGAAAAGCCGTACAATGGCCGACCAAAAAAGGTAAATTTCTCGGCGGTAGAGGAAATGAAGGTGTAACTGCCCTAATTCAACAAAATCAAGGCTCGATTGGCTATATCGAGTACGGTTTCGCTAAAAATAATAAGCTGCCCATGGCCACTTTACAAAACCAAGCCGGTCAATTTGTTATCCCCAATGAAACTAACGCCGCTGCCACCTTAGCCACGGTGGAATTACCCGAAAATCTGCGGGCTTTTATCGTTGATCCCCCGGGGGAAAATTCCTACCCCATTGTCACCTATAGTTGGATGTTGGTTTATAAAAAATACAACGATCCCCAAAAAGCTTTAGCTATGGAGGCGATGATCGAATTTGGACTTAATCAGGGACAGGAACAGTCCGCCGCCCTTGGTTATATTCCCCTACCGAAAAACGTCCGCGAACGAGTAGCCGCCGCTGCCGATGTCATCTATCCCGATTACACAATCAATGTGGATTAGTAGCCGAAAAAATGTATTCAAAGTTACAATAATAGTGGAGAAAGGCCAATTTCGACCTTAGCTACCGCAAACTAGCTGGATTTAAACCCTAATCATGAGTGCGCCCACAGTTTCACCCGACTCAAATTTTAAAGAACGTCCAGAATCGGAAAAAATCCTCGATAAAGGCTTTGTTGGATTAACTACCGCCTTTGCCATCGCTATTGGGGTAATTTTGCTCCTAATTGCCCTAGTGATTTTTATTCGGGCTTTACCGGCGATTCAAACCTTTGGTCTGGGATTTTTGACCAGTAGTGCTTGGAATCCCGTGCGCGGTCGCGAAGAATTCGGAGTTCTGCCCGTTATCTACGGAACTCTCGTTAGTTCTCTGATTGCCCTCCTGATTGCTGTTCCCCTCGGCATCGGTTCAGCCATTTTTTTAAGCGAAGATTTTATCCCCTTAAATGCGCGGACAATTTTGGTTTTTCTCGTACAACTTTTGGCCGCTATTCCCAGTGTTGTTTACGGATTATGGGGTATCTTTGTATTGATTCCTATCCTCAGACCCCTTGGTAACTGGTTAAATGCTAATTTTAGTTGGATTCCTCTGTTTAGTACTCCTTTAGGGGGTCCTGGAATGTTACCGGCGGGGGTTATTTTAGCAATTATGATCCTGCCGATTATTATCGCTATCTCTCGTGACTCTTTGGCCGCTTTACCGCCGGATTTGCGGCAAGCTTCCCTAGGTTTGGGGGCCACCCGTTGGGAAACGATTTTTCGGGTCTTAATTCCTGCCGCTTTTTCTGGGATTGTTGGGGGGATTATGTTAGCTTTAGGGCGCGCTTTAGGGGAAACCATGGCAGTAACGATGATTATCGGCAATTCTAACCGCATTAGTGCCTCTATTCTCGCCCCTGCTAACACGATCGCTTCCTTATTGGCTAACCAATTCGCCGAAGCATCGGGAATGCAAGTATCAGCTTTAATGTATGCGGGTTTTGTTCTCTTGGTTTTGACCCTAGTAGTCAATATCTTCGCAGAATTAATCGTTAATCGCGTCAAAGCTAAGTATTAAGCCGTCGGTCGTCAGTTATCAGTTATCAGTTTTGAGTTTTAAGTTTTGAGTATTAAGTGAGCAGTTTGTATTAAGTGTTCATCATCAAATGGCAGTTTACTGCTGTCTTTTCACTTTTCACTGTTTACTAATCACTGATAACTGATTACTGTTCACTGATTACTGATAACTGATTACTGTTTAAGTAGCTGGTTATAATTAAATTAAAAATGGATTTTAGCTTCGATCCTCCCTTAATCCCCCCTTAATCCTAGGCTTGATTCATAGTAGGGTTGATTCATGAATCAACCCTACCCTTAATCCCCCCTTGATAAGGGGGGTGTCTGACAACTTTTAACACCTACCTACTTACTGTTCACTGATTACTGATAACTGATAACTGATAACTGATATGGATAGTGCGAATTTAGGCAATAATCTCAAAAAGAAACCGAGTAGTCCTCGATCGCTATTGGGGACAATTATGACCGTTCTCTCGGCTTTATGTTTAGCCGTCACCGTGATTCCCCTCTTTGCCGTCCTAGGCTTCGTTTTTGTGCAAGGGGTGGGTCGTTTAAACGCTAATCTCTTTACTAAATTACCGCCACCGCCGGGGTTAGGAGGAGGAGGCATCGCTAACGCCATTTTAGGGACAATTATCGTCGTCGCCCTGGCCACAGCGATCGCAGTTCCCATTGGCGTTTTAGCGGCGGTTTATCTCTCGGAATTTAGCGGTGATAACAAACTTGCCCAGGGTGTGCGCTTTGCTACCAACGTTCTAGCGGGTGTCCCTTCAATTATTGTCGGGGTTTTCGCCTACGGTTTGCTAGTTGCCCCCTTATTTGGCGAAGGAACAGCCCTTTTAGGCTTTTCTGCCCTGGCTGGTTCGATCGGTTTAGCGGTGTTAATGTTACCCACTATTATTAGAACCACCGATGAGGCTTTAAAAATCGTTCCCCAAGACATCCGCTGGGCGGCCATGGGTTTAGGGGCCTATAACTACCAAACCGTCCTAAAAATCGTCCTTCCTGCCGCAGTTCCCGCTATTTTAACCGGTGTGACTTTAGCAATTGCTAGGGCTGCCGGGGAAACCGCCTCCTTAATTTTTACGGCATTATTCTCTAACTTTTGGCCCCGGGGTGTCTTTGAACCGATTGCCACCCTTTCGGTCTTAGTTTTCAACTTTGCTACTGCCCCTTTTGCCCCCCAACAGCAATTAGCTTGGGCAGGTGCTTTAATTCTGGTGCTTTTGGTGTTGTTAACTAACATTTTATCCCGTTTAGCCACGCGCCAGAAAACCTATTAAGTCAAGGAAAAAGAACGTAGGTTGAGTTGAAGCATGAAACCCAACGCCCGCATAGTTTACGCTACCTCTAACCCATCCTACAAATAATTGTGCCTCTCTACTTAAGTCAGGGAAAAAGTGAAAAGCAAAAAGGGATATTTAAGTAAAAATCCACCTATCTTTCCAATTCCTCAATTAGCCAAACTCAAGGTAAATAATTTATGCTAACTAACTCTAACCCCCATTCTACAGGAACCGTTTTAAAGGTCGATAAGGCTGATATTTACTATGGTAATTATCGGGCAGTACGAGACGTTTCGATCGATATTCCCAAAAATAAAGTCACCGCTTTTATCGGACCCTCTGGCTGTGGAAAAAGTACCATTCTCAGGTGTTTTAATCGTCTCAATGATTTAATTCACGGTTTTCGTATTGACGGCAAAGTTTTTTATCATAACCAAGATATTTACTCTCAAGAGGTGGATCCTGTCGAAGTAAGAAAATACATTGGTATGGTGTTCCAGCGCCCTAATCCTTTTCCCAAATCCATTTATGATAATGTGGTTTACGGAGCGCGCTTAAATGGTTATAAAGGCGATTTAGATGAATTAGTAGAAACTTCCCTGCGTCGGGCTGCTCTCTGGGAAGAAGTAAAAGATAAACTGAAAGAAAGCGGTTTTTCCCTGTCGGGGGGACAACAACAAAGATTATGTATTGCTCGCGCTATTGCCGCTCAACCAGAAGTATTATTAATGGATGAACCCTGTTCGGCACTCGATCCGATTTCAACTTTAAAAGTTGAGGAATTAATGCACGAATTAAAAGAACGTTACACGATTATTATTGTTACTCACAATATGCAACAAGCCACAAGAGTAGCAGATTTAACGGCTTTTTATAACGCTGAAGCCACCGATAAAGGTGGCAAAATTGGTTATCTAGTCGAGTTTGATCATACGGACAAAATCTTCGGTGATCCTCAAGAACAAGCAACTAAAGATTATGTTAGTGGACGTTTTGGCTAAATTCAGTTATCAGTTATCAGTTATCAGTTATCAGCTTTTTTCTTCCCTCTCCTCGTCTCCCTTTTCCTTTTTCCCCAACACCTATTCCTTTGAAAATTATGTATAGTAAAGATGTTGTCACCGATGCAGTTTTGAGAACCAAAAACTTAAACGTTTACTATGGTTCTAATCTTGCTGTTCGTGATGTTAACCTTGATATTCCTGAGAAAAAAGCGATCGCTTTTATCGGTCCCTCTGGCTGCGGAAAAAGTACAGTTTTACGCTGTTTTAATCGCATGAATGATCTGGTTAAAAGTGCCAAAATTGAGGGAAAAGTTACCTTTCGCGGTCAAGATATTTATGGTAATTCCGTTAATCCTATCGGGTTACGCAGTCGTATTGGTATGGTTTTTCAGAAACCGAATCCTTTTCCTAAATCTATCTATGAAAATATCGCTTTTGGGGCGCGCTTAAATGGTTACATCGGTGATATGGATCAATTAGTGGAAGAATCTTTAAAAAAAGCCGTTCTCTGGGATGATGTTAAAGATAAACTCAAAGAAAGTGGTTTAGCTTTATCGGGGGGACAACAACAAAGGTTATGTATTGCCCGCGCTATTGCGGTTAAACCGGAAGTTGTTTTAATGGATGAACCCTGTGCGGCACTCGATCCAATTTCTACCCTAAAAATTGAGGAATTAATTCACGAATTGAAAACCCAATATACTATAGTTATTGTTACTCATAATATGCAACAAGCGTCGCGGGTTTCTGATTTAACGGCTTTTTATAATGCTGAACCGACCCCAAAAGGTGGTAAAGTAGGTTATTTAGTGGAATATGATCGCACCGAGGTAATCTTTCAAAATCCCGCTCAAGAGTCCACTAGAGATTATGTTAGCGGTCGTTTTGGTTAAAGGATTAATAATTAATCGTTGTTCACGACCCCGGGATAGATTAATTTTTTC
>NZ_JASJFB010000819.1:0-11292 GCF_030065455.1 Microcystis sp. M53602_WE12
AATCCTTATCTGGCAAGAGATTTAATTGATTAGTTCGCTCTAGATCGCAAACAATTGACAAAAATCGCGGTAATGTCTGTCTCTATAAGGGTTTCATTCCTTATAACCCCCATCCATTGCATAACACAAACCGAAGAGCCGCATATACTTTTCTGTTCGGTTATCCCGAGAGAATTAAGGATAAACTGAAGTCTGATGCACAATTTTGAGATTTATTATCGGTTTCTTGCATAGAAGAGAGGACAAAAGCGAGAAAGTCTGACATTCTTGGGATAGGTAGCACGAAAATCGAGGCCATTTCTCACGATGCAAGCTCTGCTAGAAAAAGCTCAGATAGCGTTGAATAAAAAGGACTGGGAGACATTAAACGCCAGCATACAGCGACTTTTAAACCAAAAAGATGCTGTTGAATCGATTATTAACGATGAAATCCTCGATTTAGCCCTAGAAGCTTTACAAAAATGCGATTTTCAACAGCGATGGGAGATAGCTAAACTATTTCCCCAAATCGGCAAACCAGCGATCGCTCCTTTAATTGCCCTGTTAGAATCCGAGGAACAAGATGGGGAAATGCGCTGGTTTCTGGCGAGAATTCTCAGTCAATTTGACGATCGAGCCTGTATTCTCGCTCTCAGTCAATTATTGCAAAGATCGGAGGAGGAGGAACTCAGCCAAATGGCTGCGGCTGCTTTAGCTAATATCGGCAGTTCTGCCATCTCTAGTTTAGGACAATTACTGTCCGACTCGAACACGCGTTTTTTAGCCGTACAAGCTTTATCACAAATTCGCCGGCCAGAAATTGTCGAACCGCTTTTAACCGTAGTTAAGGATCAATCTAGCGCCATTCGGTCCATGGCGATCGAAGCTTTAAGCAGTTTTCACCATCCCCAGATTACTGCGATTATCCTCGATGCTTTACGGGATCCGGCCATCGAGGTGCGACGGGAAGCAATTAAAGCTAGTAGTTACCTAGCGCCAAGTTATCCCCAAGCAGATTTAGTTAACCATCTGCAACCGCTGTTATTCGATATCCACCTCGAGATCTGTCAAGAAACTGCGATCGCTCTCGGTCGTATCGGCACAGCAACCTCAGCCAAAGCTTTAAATCCACTCCTGCAATCTTCCTTAACTCCCGATAGTTTAAAATTAACTGTAGTGCGAGCATTAGGCTGGATCGAGGATGGGGAAGCTTTAAATTATCTAGAAAAGGCTTTATATAGCGAAAATGTCTTGATTTGTCGGGAAATTATCGCTATTCTCGGCCGGCAAACCTGCCAGAAATTACGCCAACAAGCAGGGGAAATTCTCGGTAATTTTTATCACTCCCATCCCGCGATCCTCGCTGATACGGGAGTTAAACAGTCTCTAGCGATCGCTTTAGGAGAATTAGATCGGGATAATAAAAGTATTTTGCTGACTTTAGCAGCCGATGGGGAAGCAATCGTCCGTCTCCATGCTCTCAGCGCCCTGAAAAAGCTAGATCATGGGACTATATAGGGTTGGCTGAAAAAGTTTGTTGGTGGGGGTAGGGTGTAGGGTGTAGGGTGTAGGGTGTAGGGGAGATGGCTGATGGCTAAAAAGCTGATAACAAGGGCCGAATCTAAAACCTAATTGGTTAAGCTAAAAGCTTCGATGTACTTAGTTTCTAACCTTCTTTTTAAGTAGGAGAATTGCCAGATCCTGTCTTTTGCACGAGTGCCTGTTGCCTCTTGCCTTCAGAAGCTGATTACTGATAACTGATCACTGATTACTGATCACTGATTTAAGGTCTTTGCAGGAAGATTAATTCTTCAACGGGGAGGAAATCATAGTATTGACCTTGATTGGCTAAAACTGCGATTAAATGGAGACGAGCATCGGGTTCAATGTGTAATCCTTCCCAGGGGACAGCAATTTCCAAACATTGATTAAAAGAAGCTTTGGCACTACTAGGAACTCGCTGCCAAGTAAAATATTCTTGAGCGACTTCTAACCAAGTAAATTCCGTGATTAAATTTATTCCTAGATGATGATGATAACCGTAATCGAGGGGCGATCGAGGGGGAATATCTGCTAAGGGAATTGGACTTTGCAGACGATGCACTTCATCATAATACCAATATAAATGCACTTCAGGCGGGATATCTTTGCCTAATTCTGCCCCCGGTTTCCAATCGAAACGCAGATAAAAATTGAGGTGATCCCAACCGAAAAAGAGTCTTTGTACTAAGGAAGTCCGGTGCATTGTACCACTGGCGCCGCCAATTTCGATCCGTCCAGCTTTATCCCAATCCTGTTCGTCCCCAAAACCGTCGATAATGGGGTGAATAAAAGCTAGTGGACGATTACTTTGTTTATCTCCGTGTTCTTCCACCGGTTCGAGCAAATAGGAGGGAATTGGCTCATTTAAAGCTTGATAAAGAGTGATCAGGTGTTCGCGGAAAAGTTGATCAAAAATTGCGTCATGATTAGAAGAATGGCCATAACCAAACCACCAAAACCAATCGGAACCTTCCGCTGCATACAATGCTTCCCACGCGTCGGGGTTATTATCTTCCGTCGCTTCCGGGTGATTAGCGAGGGTTTGACGGGCTAAAATTAGATATTCCCAAGCTTTATTTTTAGCGGGATCGCCGATCCAAGTGGTAAAATTGGCATCGATCCAAGAGCCGCTATGAAGTTTATTGACAGGAATTTTTGCATTAGCGGGAAAGCGATCGAGATATTCGGAGACGGTGACTAATTCGATCGCTTGGTGGTCGCTTAAAAGTTGATAAAGATTCTCTAGGAAGGGTAAACCGTCTTGATGATAGTTTTCCCAGCAGTTTTCGCCATCTAGCGCAATGGTAACTAACCAGGGTTTTTCTAGGGTCGTGGTTTCTGCGTTGGTTTTCAGTTGTTCGGCGATCGCTTCTAGGTGTTTAACTAAGTCTGTAGCGGCCTCGGTTGCTTTCATGCCACTATAGCTAAATCCGATCAGATCCGAGAGACGATGATCGCGGAAAACCATCGATAAATTGCCGTTGCTAGTTTCCAGACAGTAGGGACGATAAAGCAATTCTGGTTCGCTAATATTGCCTTTTTCGTCGCGATGAAAGTAATGTCCCAGAGACCAACCTAACACCCCCTCATCGGAACATAACCACTGAAAACCCTGTTTAGCGACAGCGGGGAGAATCGCGGGACTAACGGATTGTTCCGAGGGCCAAAGTCCTCGAGGTTGTTTATCAAAGCGATCGATATAGATTTGCCAAGCTTTCTGGAGATGGCGGGAAATATCTTCAGGATAGTGGAAATATTGCCGAGGAAGGGTCATATTCGGCACTGCTACCCGGCCGGCTTCCGAGTTGGCCAGCAGGGGTAAAATTGGATGGGTGTAGGGACTGGTAATGATTTCTAGTTGTCCGGTTTCCTGCATTAACCGGTGTTGCGGCAAGATACGACGCAGAATTTGACGCTGTTTGGAGATAATTCGCTGGCGATCGCTTAAAGTGAAGTTTTTTCCCTGTTCTAACCAGGCAGCGATTTCTGGGTCACTGTGAAAGATAGGATCGATCCAAGCGAGGTTATGCCAAGCCAAGAGATCGCTATAATCTTGGAGATGCCAATGGCTAATACACCAACTATGACCGTTTTCTTGACGCTGTGCGTATAATTGCCCGTAACGGGGGTGCGGATCGATCAGGGTACGATGGTTAGCATCGAAAAAGTGTTCGAGGATAAAGTGTTTTTGTGCCAGGGTTAACTGCGCTTCTGGGGTGACGGTGAGGGCAAGATAGGGGTCTATAGCTAGTCCGTTGACGTAATCCTCTAATTGCAGGATTAAAGAGGGGACAAGGTTGACAGTTTGGTGTAATTTGGGAAAACGTTCTAGAATCAGGATTAAATCGAGATAATCTTTCACCCCATGCAGTCGCACCCAGGGTAAGCGATATTGTCCCGAAGCATCGGTGCGAGTTTGACAGGATTTGTAGAGGGGTTGGTGTTGATGCCAAATAAAAGCGACGTAGAGAGGATAGGCCATGATAATACCGAGGAAAAGTGCATATAACAGGCTTTAAAGCCGTTATATTAGATAATAATGGACAATAAAGCCCATTATAGATTCTTAAAAGTTGATTTCGGTCACTACCATAATCCTATCAACTGGTTTTGAGGGGGTATCGTCTCTTTGTATTTGTTAAAGGATCGGATTCTCCGGTGATGAGTATTGGGAGTTCAATTGCCGCAATTCTTACTGACGACCGACGACCGACTCCTTACCCCACAGTTAAGTAGATAGGTATTAAAAACTTTCAGATCCCCCCGCCTATCGGCACCCCCCTTATCAAGGGGGGCAGGGGGGATCAAACCTAAAATCCATTTTTAATTTAATTATAACCAGCTACTTAACTTTACCTTTGTCCAACTATTTAGGATAAGCTGGAATTATCGAAACCGTAGAAATAATAGATAAAATGAGTAATCTCCTCTGGCCGCGTTTTCTCAAGAAAGCTTACCGTCAAGAACCAATAACTAGCTTTATCTTTACCGCAGCGGCAGTAGATGTCATCATCGGGGTTGTAGGACAAAGATGGACACTGCTATCTTTAGGGGCAACGATTATGGCGATCGCTATCTTCGCCAGGTGGCGACAGGGCCAAAAAACCGAGCAAATCAACAGAGAAGAAGCAGCGAGATACTATTTACCGCCCCAATCGGGTCAAGTAGCTTTACCAACCCTGAAAAACGAAAAAAATCGACCTTCTTAGCTCAAAAATTTCACCTTGCTTGGCAATCAATCCCCTCAAAGGCTAGAATCTATAGCACCGTTCATTTGTTAATATTCAACTAAATTTATGAAATTCCGATTTACGGGTGGGGAGAAACTTGTCGGGGCAATTGTGGTCAGTGTTCTAACCACGCTGACAATCGGGCAACATCAGCTTAGTCAGGCCCAAAGTCCTATTGCTCCCCCTAAACCCGCGGCTGCAAGTGGCCAAAAAACCCCAGAAACTATCCCAGTAGCAGGTTTAGGCAGACTTACCCTCGCTAAAACCCTAGAAGGGCAACAATCCACCCCTAATGCTGTGATTTTCAGCCCCGATAACCAATTTGTTCTCGCTGGTGGTAGTGATACGGATCCTCTCCTGAGAATTTGGTCAGTGAAAACAGGTCAAAAAGTCTCCCAAACTCGCGCCCAAAGAACCAGCGTCAAAGCTTTAGCCATTAGTCCCAACGAAAGATTATTAGTTAGTAGCGGTTTAGATGGTTCTATTAATTTTTGGAATCTGGTGGAAGGCAAGTATTTAGGAATTGCCCTCGAACACGGTAATACTGTCCTCGCCCTTACGGTTACTCCCGATGGTAAAACGTTAATTAGTGGTGGTTTGGAAGGAATTCGCCTCTGGACAGTGCAACCTCCCCGCCGTCCCCTCTATCGTTTAAATTGGGTGGGTAATTTTGTTTATTCCCTAGGGGTGAAATCCGATGGTGTCACCCTTGCCAGTGGTCATGAAAACGGTGAGGTAAATTTTTGGGACATCCGCGAGGGCAAATTTTTGTCGAAATTTTCCGCCCATCCCCAAGCGGTTAGCAAGCTTTTATACAGTCCCGACGGTAAAAATTTAATTACGGGTAGTTTAGACCGCACGATTAAAATCTGGGATACGAGCAATAATAAGTTATTATTTACCCTCATCGGTCATACGGCCCGAATCCGTTCCCTCGCACTCCATCCTAACGGACAAATTCTCGCTAGTGCCAGTAATGACGGTGTGCGTTTATGGGATGTGACGACGGGTAAACAGTTGGCCTGGTTTGATAATAATTCCGACTGGGTGGAATCCCTGGCTTTTAGTCCCGATGGGCAGTATTTGGCTAGTGGTAATTATGATTTTAAAATTCGCCTCTGGCAATTCGTCCGTTAGGCAAAAATATCTTCATTTAGCCTTTAACCACTTCTAGAAAAGCTGATTTAGCCGCTGCCTGTTCCGCTGCTTTTTTGCTTCTGCCAGTTCCCACTCCTAATTTCTGCTCATTTAACCACACTTCCGCACAAAAACGTTCTTGATCTAAGCCATTGATTTCTTTTACTAAATATTGCGGCAGTTTTTTGTATGTTGCTTGTGTCCACTCCTGCAAGGCATCCTTATAATTCTGTCGGGCCGGATCTCGACGAATTTCGGCCGCTTTTTCCCTTAGTGGTTCATCTAGCCAAGAACGCACTAAAACCATAGTCTGTGTACTAAGATATAATGCTCCCAAGACCGCCTCAAAAGCGTCTGCTAGTCGCGAAATTCTCCCCGCTCGGTCAATACTCGTACTACTTGAAACCAACAAATAACGCTCGAAACCGTAGCGATCCGCAAATTCCGCCAGAGTGCGATCGCTAACCATCATCGATCGCAGGGCGGCAAATTCCCCCACGAGTTCCTCTGGATAGGTTTCTAACAATACCTCCGCCGCCACGAGTCTTACCACAGAATCGCCCACAAATTCTAATTGTTCATAATTCTTATCACGGGAAATACTGGGATGAGTTAGAGCTAAATCTAATAAATCCCACCTGACGGGGACATCAGCCGATAAACCCAGCTTTTCCACTAGGGTTTTTAATTGTTTTTGGCGACGCGGATCACTTAAGGACATGGGAGCGGGAAGCAGGGGTGTGGGGTGTAGGGTGTAGGGTGTGGGGAAGTGGGGTGTGGGGTGTGGGGTGATGGGGAGAACAAAGCTGCCTATTGCCGACCGCCGACCGCCTCCTGATAACTGATAAAGGAGAGAGTCAGACATAAGCCGAATTCTGTATTTCCCAACAGCAGTAAAATCGCTTTTACCTTTGTTGGAATAGAGGTTATCTATCTGGGATAATTGTCACCAATTACCTCAAGCGGTTCCTAAAAACGGGACAGGAAAAAGACCAACCTTTGTCCCTCCACCTTGCTCCCCACCGGGGTTTACCGAGCCAGTACCTCTCGATACTGCTGGTGCGCTCTTACCGCACCTTTGCACCCTTACCCCCAATCAGTTATCAGGTATCAGTTATCAGTGGAAAGTTATTAGTCATCAGTGAATTTACTTTCGTTACTGTTTACTAATCACTGAAAAAAAGGGGCGGTATTTTTCTGTGGCACTATCCTCACGCTCGCGCGCACTGGACGTTATCCAGCAAGTGTGGTCTTTCGGGAGTTCGGACTTTCCTCGGAATCATTAATCAAATGACCCCGCAACCTCTAGACCAACTCTCTCCTATTCTCTAGTATGACTTACCAGAGACTCGATCGCTCATATATCCTAGTCAATAATCAGTGATCAGTAAACAGTGAACAGTGAAAAGACAGCAGGAAACTGCTATTTAATACTGCTCGCTTAATACATACTGCTCACTTAAAACTCAAATCTGATAACTGATAACTGATAACTGATCAATGTCGATCGCTCTCAACGTTAAGATCAAAGGTAATGGCTATCCGATTCTCTGTCTGCACGGTCATCCCGGTTCGGCAGGTAGTATGTCTGTATTTACCGATCATTTTTGCCAACGCTGGCAAACCCTGGCCCCGGATCTGCGCGGCTACGGCAAAAGTCGTTATCGCCGGGATTTTCAGCTAGAAGAACATCTAGAGGATTTAATCGAGCTGCTCGATCGCCAAAAAATCCAGCAATGTTTAATTCTCGGTTGGTCTTTGGGGGGTATAATCGCCCTGGAATTAGTATTGCGGCATCCCGATCGCTTTGCCGGTTTAATTCTAGTGGCCTCGGCCGGGCGGCCTTGGGGTAGTCATCCCCCCGTCACCACCACAGATTTAGTTTTGACGGGGATAGCGGCAATTCTCAATCAGATCAAACCGGGATGGCGTTGGAATATTGATACTTTTGCCCGTCGTTCCCTGTTTCAGTATCTTTTTTCACAACATCAAGCGATATCCTATCGTTATCTGGCTCAAGATGCTGTTCCCGCCTACTTAGGCACTTCCCCAGCTGCCGATCGGGCTTTAAATCGGGCTTTAAAAAAAGGTTACAATTGTTTAAAATCTCTTGACAAAATCACAATTCCCTGCTTAGTTCTGGCGGGGGCAAATGATCGCCATATTACCAGTGCCTCGAGCCAAGAAACAGCCGAAAAACTGAAACTGTCTCGGTGGAAATGTTACCCAGACACGGCCCATCTGTTCCCCTGGGAAATCCCCGACTTAGTTTTAGGGGACATTGATGCTTGGTTAGCGGCGCATTTTAGCGATAAACTGGCAGAGTGAAGTGAAAACTACTGCCGTGCTCGGGGACACTATCCACCCAAATTTGACCGTAGTGGGCGCGAATAATCTTGCGACAGACCGATAAACCGATGCCATAACCTTCTTTACCCTCATCCCGTTTGAGACGCACATGACCCTCAAAAATATGCTCTTGTTTTTCTTCGGGAATGCCGGGGCCGGTATCACTGATGCTCACTTGTACTTTTTGAGTAGTACGATGGAGGACAGAAAGGGTAATTGCGCCGCCGGGGGGGGTATATTTGATCCCATTCTCCAAGAGATTAATAATCACCTGTCGGATTAACTCCTCATCAGCATAGACGGGGGGCAGATCTTGGGGGATATCGCTTTGGAGAATTAAAGTCTTTTCTTGAAAAATATCGGTAAATTGAGACAAAATTTCCTGACAAAGAGCTTGCAGATAAAATTTACTCTGGTGGAGAGTGAATTGCGCCGCCATGCTCTTAGAAGCTTGTAGAATGTCCGTGATCAAACGGTTCATAATCCGGAACTGTTTGCGGGCCTGTTGGTGCAGTTGTTCTCGTAATTGCAGACTGCGCTCCGTATCTGGTTGATGATAGGCTAATTCGAGGGTTTCCACGGCGATGGAAGCGGCGGTGAGAGGACTGCGTAAATCGTGGGCTAACATAGCCAAAATTTGGTCTTTAAATTTTAATTGTTCTAATAATTCTTCCTTTTCCTGTTTAAGACGAAAAACCTCATCGGCGATGCGGATGAGTTCGCCCGAATGTTCCATCTCTTGACGTTGTCCATCCTCAGCGTGATGATTTTTGACCTCCTCTTTAATCGCTTTTTGCCAGCGTACCAACCATTTTTTAAACTGTTCCACCAGATTACTGCCCGCGAGGGTATGACGGGGGCCGGGGGCAATTTTGACCAAGGCAGGGGTAGCTACAAGGCGAAAATGTTCGACTAAATGAGGCTGCTGGCGAATTTCGATGATCTGCAAGTCAATTGGGTAATCAGACTTTAAAGACTGGAGATAGGACTGAATTTGACGGATAATTTCTTGAGAACTGGGACGGTCATCAACAAACAGCAAAAGTTGAATCGAGAGAGGCGTTGTCGTCTCTCTCCCTAAAGCAGTCAGTGGCTCGTTAGATGGGAGCATCGGAAAATTAGTAAACCTAGGGATTGACGAGATCGATCGATCGTCGATCGACTTTTATCATATTCTTTATTGTAGAAGCTTAAGATAGTATAAAATCTACTCAACCTAATCTTAAAGTTTTATTCCTTAATTCTAAGAAGAAATCCTATGGCTTTTGGCTATGTTGCCCTAGTTCTCCACGCTCATCTCCCTTTCGTCCGCCATCCCGAAAGCGATTACGTCCTCGAAGAAGAATGGTTATACGAAGCAATCACAGAAACCTACATCCCTCTGCTGCAAGTTTTTGAAGGTCTCAAGCGGGACGGTATCGATTTTAAAATGACCATGAGCATGACTCCGCCTTTGGTGTCGATGCTGCGGGATCCGTTACTGCAAGAGCGCTATGAAGAACACTTAGGTAAGTTAGAAGAATTAATTGCTAAAGAAATCGACCATAATCAACATAATGGCCATATTCGCTACTTAGCCGAATATTACGCTGAATCTTTCCAAAGTATCCGACAAACTTGGGAAAAATACGATCGAGATCTGGTCAAAGCATTTAAACAATTCCTCGACAGTAATAACCTAGAAATTATCACCTGTGGTGCGACCCATGGTTATATGCCCCTGATGAAAATGTACCCGCAAGCGGTGTGGGCGCAAATTGAGGTGGCCTGTCAACACTACGAGGAAAATTTCGGTCGTCGTCCCAAGGGCATTTGGTTGCCGGAATGTGCCTACTACGAAGGGGTAGAAAGAATGTTAGCCGATGCGGGCATTCGTTATTTCCTCGTCGATGGCCACGGTATTCTCTACGGTCGTCCGCGCCCCCGTTACGGCAGTTACGCGCCCATTTTCACAGAAACCGGGGTGGCCGCTTTCGGTCGTGACCACGAATCTTCCCAACAGGTTTGGTCTTCCCAAGTCGGTTATCCGGGGGATATAGTTTATCGGGAATTCTATAAAGATTTGGGCTGGGAAGCGGAATACGAGTATATTAAGCCCTATATCATGCCCAACGGTCAACGCAAGAATATAGGCATCAAATACCACAAAATTACTAGCCGGGACGGTGGTTTATCGGAAAAAGGGCTTTATGACCCCTACTGGGCCAAAGAAAAAGCCGCCGAACACGCGGGCAATTTTATGTATAATCGCGAGCGGCAAGTGGAGAGTTTAGCGGGAATTATGGGCCGTCCTCCCCTGGTTGTTTCTCCCTACGATGCCGAGTTATTCGGTCACTGGTGGTATGAGGGACCCTGGTTTATTGATTTTCTGTTCCGCAAGTCTTGGTATGACCAAAATATCTACCAAATGACCCATTTAGCCGATTATCTCCGGGCTAACCCGACCCAGCAGGTCTGTCGTCCTTCCCAATCCAGTTGGGGTTATAAGGGTTTCCATGAATACTGGCTGAATGAAACTAACGCTTGGATCTATCCTCACCTGCACAAAGGCACGGAACGGATGATTGAATTAAGTCATCACGAAGCGGAGGATGAATTGCAGGAACGGGCTTTAAATCAGGCAGCCCGGGAGTTATTATTAGCACAATCTTCTGACTGGGCCTTTATTATGCGAACCGGTACGATGGTTCCCTATGCTGTCCGGCGCACTCGTTCCCACCTGCTGCGGTTAAATAAAATCTATGAAGATGTGAAATCCGAGAAGATTGATGCCGGTTGGTTGCAAAAAGTCGAGGAAATCGATAATATTTTTCCCAATATTGATTACCGCGTCTATCGACCCCTGTAATCTTTGTTAGAGATTAATAAAAATTTTGGTGCGTTATGGTTTGTAACGCACCTTGTTGCTTTCTGATTCACTCATCGGAAATTTTGGGTCTGAAACCCCGCCGTTCTAGGTTGGCTTTACGTTAGAATTAAAAGGCCAGTCTCGAAAACCAAGTGGACGGCGCAGCACCTTGAAAACTCGGCTTAGGGGGTTCCGACCAGAAAAGCT
>NZ_JASJFB010000540.1:0-4955 GCF_030065455.1 Microcystis sp. M53602_WE12
AACCTTTATAGAGACAGACATTGCCGCAATTTTTGTCAATTGTTTGCGATCTGGAGCGAACTAATCAATTAAATCTCTTGCCAGATAAGGATTGAGTCGATTTATGCTCCCCTATCGAACCATACCAAGTCCCGAAGAGCCAAAAATACGGATGTTTATTGCCAGAGTGATTGCCCTTGTCTATAAATTGACATACTACTACTATGCTACTTAGTGAAGTGCGGAATGTGGGTCTTAACTAAGAAAAGGTGCGATATCGATGGGGAACCAATCTCCGTCTAATACTTGTTCGAGAGTTAATATAGACTCTAGGGGAATTGTATTTTTATCGACAATTCTCCCATCAATTAGGGTTTGTCTCGCGTCCGAATAGGCTTCCCCGAAGGAATTAAGGGCATGATTTTTCAGTGTTGGGGTTTTCATCTTTTTTTTCAGTTGCACTCGAAAAGTGGCTATCTCTCCTAGCCAATGACGCGCGTTTCGTTCTCTTTCCGTTGTCCAATAACTCAGTTTTAAAAGATGAATTAATAGTTGAGTTAATAAACTTTCGACAGCTTGGCGCTCGCTTTTTCCCATGCACTCTACTTCCTCGATCAGATTTTCCCAGTCCACTCTGTTAAACTCTTTTCGCTTTAAAAGTTCGGCGGTTTTTTCTGTCCAGAGAACAAAATCTTCCTCGTAGAGAACGGAGAGCGATAGCGGGGTTTGTGCGGTCATAATAGATTTCTGGCGTTGCTGATTTGTGATAGGAATTTTGTTGTGTGGGGTTTTTAAAACCTGGAGCCAAACTAACTTTTGGATAGGATGCACAGTTAGCATTCATAGCTTGAGTCAGCAACACCGCAGAAAAATTAATTCTGACTCAAAAATAAACTGGGCAATCCGATAAGATTATCCTGCTTAAAAAAGATCGAATTTTGTTGTCGCAATTTACCGATTAATCTTGTTACTGTTACTCTGGTAGTGCCGATGGCGCTGGCAATTTGAGCGTGAGTTAGGGGATAGGGAAGATAATAGCCTTCTACACAGGGTTGACCGTATTCTTCCAATAATAGAACCAAGAACCCCATTAATCGATCGAGGGAGCGTTTTTGACCGAGAATACTCAACCAAAATAACTTACGCTGGTATTGATGGCGAAAAGTTTCCATAACAGCCGATCGCAATTGCGGCCATTTTTCTAGGTCTTCCCAGTATAACCAGACTAATTCGGTCTCGTCTAGATGAGCTTGGGCTTGTAATTGAAAGGGAAATTGAGAAACAATCTCAAAAGGTTGACCTGCACCCACAAAACCGAGAAATACTTCTTCACTATCGGCAATAGGTAGTTGACGGGGGAATTTTTGGTCGATAACGTTAACTTGTGCCTTACCAAGAATACGAATCGCCCCAGATTCGACAAAGTATAATAGCCCGGGGCGCGTGGCTACTTTTTCATCTTTAGCAAAGGTATGGTTACGATAATGGGATTTTGCCCAGTTAAAGATTTCTGTTTCTTGACCGATTAAGGGTATAAAATCCGACGAAGGAACCGAAGAAGACATTAAAATTAATAACCCACTGGGGCGTTGAGGGAACTGTAAACTAATGTAACAAAAAATTGCTGCGATTGGGGGGGGTCTTGTGGCCGCTAGATGCTTATTGGCAATAATCCCTAAAAGTTGCGGGGATTGAGCAGATAGGAGAATTATTAAGTATTCTTAACAGAATACCCGCCCCAATGTTACAAAAGCGAGATAATCACCTTATCTATTCTTAACTTTTTCTCGCTTTTCTGGGGACTATGGCATAAGATAGGATGCGTAACTATTAGTTTTCTATCTATGATATAGCGTTTCTCATAAAGATGAAGTATAAAGAAATTTGGCATTATCTCTTGGCGACCAGCTACTGTTAACCGTTCCCTGTTCCCTAAAACCAGATACTTCGTACCTCACTATTAAGATAACTGCTATAGATGATAGTTGATAGATAATTTAAATTTATACTTTTCCTTAAAAACTTCGGTCAAACTTGTATGAATAGCATTAGACAAAAAGTGGAATCCCTCTTGAATCAATTACCGGATGATTGTTCAATTGAAGATATTCAGTATCATTTATACGTTCTGGAGAAGGTGCGTCAAAGTTTGAGCGCGGCTTCTCTAGAGAATACAATCCCCCAAGAAGAAGTTGAGGGTCTTTTAAACAAATGGCTGATCGAGTGAATTATCGCCTTGTCTGGTCGCCCAAAGCAATTGAAGACGTGGATGCGATCGCATCTTATATTAGTCGAGATTCCCCGTCCTACGCGGCGGCCGTCGTGCGTCGAATTCTTGATATAAGCTATTCTTTAGAAAATTGTCCCCTAGAAGCGAAAAAATGCGCCGAATTTAGCGATGATACCATCCGAGAAAAGTCTGCCTATGCCTACCGTCTGATCTATCAAATTCAAGGGGCGGTAGTTATTATAGCGGCGATCGTCCATAGTAAGCATTTCTTGGATTGATCGAGTCAGTGATCAGTGATCAGTTATCAGTTATCAGATTTGAGTTTTCAGTTCACAAGGGCCGAATCTAAAACCAAATTTGTTGAGCTAAAAGCTTTAATCTACTCAGTTTCTAGCCTTCTTTTTAGGTAGGAGAATTGCCAGATTCTTTCTGGGAGCCTCTTGCCTCTTGCCTCTTGCCTTCAGTTCACTGATTACTGATTACTGTTTACTGGACGGCTACGCCGTGCCTTTGGCAACACTGAAAAGTCCCCCACCCCCCAATTTTGAGCCTAATTCCCGCTTAATCCGGTTGAGAATCGAGGTTTCATCGAGGGAATCGAGAATACTGGCTACCACTGCCTTCGGGCCATCGGGTCCCCAGGTGGCCCCATTAGCGAGATAGGTTTTCGTCACTTGGCCGATCGCGTAACAGGATACACCGGCAACCCCCGCTTGAGTCAGGGCGATCGAAGTATAGGGAAGGAGAGAAATGCCGCCAGTGGCAGGAATCGAGAGACCGAGCAGTCCTTTTAGGGAACTTAAACCCAAAACCGCTAAAAATTCGCTGGCACTAATACCCCCCATATTGAGGGCAATTTTTTGTAAAAGAGCGATCGCCCCCTGACGAGTTAAATCGATGCCGTATAAGCGAGAAAGAGCGAGAATCATGGCTAGATCGATAACTGCCCCCGTAAACAGATCCAACACCGTCACCGGATTCAGAGCGATCGCCGATGCTTTGATCATCACTGCTTTTTGAATCAATTGATTAGCCCCGCGATCACGGATAGCCATTTTGCGGGCGACAATTTGCTCGTTTACCTCGTCCGCATACAGCATAGAATTGAGTGCTACGAGCGATTTACCCTCTCGCTCTAGAATTTCCAAAATTTTGAGTTTCAGGGCTTCTATCTGGGGGTTTCCCCGAAATCGTTGCGTTTTTAGCCGACCATCCTGCCCTTGAACCGTCTCCGCCAGGAGGGGAGAGGCCGCCACCATAACAATCTCATCGGGGGAGAGTAATTCTTTCACCCGTTCTGAGGCGATTTTCTCATAGATAGCGAGGCGATCGACTTCCGGATACTGATCGATTTTATTAAAGACCAAAATCATCGGTTTTCCTGCTTCGCGTAACTTGGCCAAGGCGGAAAATTCCACTTTGGTCATATCACCAGAGATGATAAAAAGGATTAAATCCACCTGCTGCGCCACCTGACAGGCGAGAATTTCCCTCGTTTGCCCATCTACCTCATCAATACCGGGAGTATCAAGCAATTGCACCTGAGCATTACCCTGGCCGTTCAGGGTCAGACGCGCTAGATGAGGGAAAGTATCATCGCTGCTTAACTGCCAATTTACCCCTTTAATGGTGCGGGTAACTCCGTGTAGAGGACCGGTTGTAAAGATTTCTTGACCGACCAGAGCATTTAAAATCGAGGATTTTCCCCGGCCCACCAGGCCAAAAGCGGCAATTTGAATCAGGGATCGATCGAGTTTTTCTAGCAGGGCCACTAGGCGATCAATCTCCGCTTCTAGACCAATTTTCTCGATCGAGGTAAGATCCAGACGATCGACAAGTTTGCTCAGAGAATTGCGTGCCTGATTATAGTTGAGTTCTTCTTGAATAGTGCCGACACCTCGAAGCGCTTGTTCTAGGTCTTCGGTATTCCAAGCTCGATCGAGGAACGGGTCAGAGGTCATTTCAGTTATCAGTTATCGGTTATCAGTTGTCAGTGATTAAGTGGGTGGGTGTTAAAAATTGTCAGATACCCCCCTTATCAAGGGGGGATTAAGGGGGGATCAAGGGGGGATTTATCTTCAATTATAACCAGCTACTTTATTAAGGACAATCAGGATGAGTGTCATCTACGACTTGGAACACATCACCAGCTATCATTATCGTAAACTGGTAACTTTTGGGGAACATCGGGCGATTTTTTTGCCCAGCGCCGGTCACGGTGAAAGAATTATCAGTTATTCTGTAGAGGCGAATATTGCCGCCAAAACGCGCTGGACTATGGATACTCTATCTAACAACGTGGTAGGGATTGAATTCGCTGAAGCAGCGTCAGAATTAATCGTTACCTGTCGATTACGGGCGGAACATTTTGGCTTAAAAGCGATCGCTGATTTTCCCCTCGATCAACGGGCGATCGAAATTCCCATCCAGTACACCCCCGATGAATGGTCAGATCTAGTGGTGTTTATGCGTCCCCACGCTGAGGATGCCGACGGCAGCTTGGCAGCTTGGGCCAAAAGTTTTGTAGCGGGGGACCAAGATGATACCCTCGATGTCATGGCAAGAATGATGGCGGCTATCAAAGATAATTTTACCTACCAATCCAGGGAGAGTGAAGGAACTCAATCCCCCGGAGAAACCCTGCGGCTAAAGTCGGGAACTTGTCGCGATTATGCTTGGTTGATGATCGAAGCTTTGCGAAGATTGGGTTTAGCCTGTCGTTTTGTCAGTGGCTATCTCTACGATG
>NZ_JASJFB010000723.1:0-5850 GCF_030065455.1 Microcystis sp. M53602_WE12
AGACCTCTTGCAAAAGTCTTAAGTCGATCCTTGTACAGCAACATTTTTGAAGATTATCAACTACTAATAAATAATTAACTGAAAGTCCCTCCCATTATTGTTTCTATCGTTTGTTTTCGGATTTATGCAAGAGGTCTAATATTCAGAACGTTTCTGGATAGTACGACTATTCGGTATGTTATTCAGAAATATTCTGGCTATAATCGGAAAATATAAGGAAAGTTTCTTGCTATCACCCTCTATAGGGTGATTATCCCGAAAGTTTCAGCTTTTTGTCCCGTCGAAGTTGACTAGGCGGAAAATGTCAGTATAATCAATAGTTAGACCTCAAATCAGGAACTCAAACAACTTACACTAAGGGGAACAAAGTAGATGGGAAACCTCAGATTGCGGAATTGCACGACTTACCAACTGGAGTATCACAAGATTTTGGCTGGAAGTAGGAGCCACTTTGTTGCCCCAGGAGGAGAGGGCGCAGATATTAAATGGGGCGCAACCTATACTCTGAGAGTCTCACAGGTTGGTGGCGGTAGTTCTGCGAAAAGAGATGCTGTCAATCCAAGCGGTACTTACTATGTAGTTGCGACATCATCTGGTATCCAAATTTTGACAGAGGATCAAATTAAAGGTTTTGGGCAGAATGAAAGCAACCCTTACATTGAGAATTGGCTTGCGGATCACATTGATGCTAACTGCAAAGTAGAATGGAAGCTGATCCAAAGCGTACAGAATTCTGCAATTGATCAAAGTTTTGAGATTACGGAGTTTGTAGGAGTCAAACGTGAATCAACTACAACAGATCGTCTGACTATAAGTAGTTCTAATACTGTTAGCTTGGGTTTGGAAGCTGGCAAAAAAATCAGAGCGGGTGGAGAATTTACATTTAAGTAACTGGAATTAACTGGAAGTATTGGATACGAAAATCGTACTGAGCGAGAGACATTCCACGAATCTATGAAGCATGAAGAAATTTATCATTCAAAAGAGATCAAGAGGAAATTTGATCTTAAAAAGGGTGATTCTCTTTTTGTATGGCAAATTGTAGCCAATGTATTTGGTAATCTAGTTTATCTTGACCACATTGCCTATACAAGCAAAGGTGAAGGGGCACCTACAGAACCTAAGTTCGATGATGTTAAATTGAGCCTCGAAGTATGGCGGTAGGCGAGGGAAAACGTGATCTTTCAAGGGCAGATGTCTTTGCATTCCTGAAAAACACAAAAAATTTGTGTATACAGCTTCCTTGACAGACGGTATTTCGTTCTTTTCAAGATCAAAAACATCATCCTTAATGTTGTTATACAAGGTCTAACAATTCAAATGCAGCGGACGGCTAAGAGCTACTAGAACTAAATTCAGGTTCTTTTACCGCCGCTGATTTGAGCCGTTGGGCTGCTTCTTGTTGTCGGTGAGACATTACTCGAAGGTTTTCTGTTTGAGTCAGGTTTAAGAGCAAAGGCATGGGTTGACTGCAATTGCAGGCTTGATTCGATCCGCTATAATTAACGCACTACCTTTTCTATAAGGGGTACACCACACCTTTCCGAGTGATGGGGCTAAGAGGCAGGTTAACACGACTATCGAGAGGTAGTCCGCTGTGTGGGCAATCGGGTCAATTCCTTAGTCTTTGATCCCTACTGTTATTTTTCCTGCAAAGGAAGAGTAATGCCGGTTCACGAGATCCGGAGGAAGACAGTGTTAAAGGGAAGTAAGCTCAATGGCAACGGGCAGCATAAACCAAATCAGTCACTTCGGTCTTTTTGCCAAAGACTAAAAGTGAGTATTAAGCGGCTAGATCAAACTTCTCGATCTTGTTATCGAAGATTCAGGTTGATTATCAGGCGTTTTTTACCCTTTCTACAGGCTGTAGCTGCGTTGATTGCGATCGCTAAATCTCTAGGGTTCTTGTAGCCCAAGTTAAGTTCGCAAGGCAAGGGAGATATTATTTCTCAATCTTGTCTTTAACATTAGTAGAGGAAGAATAATGTTAACACTTGAACAACTCGAAGTTGCTATCCTCCAGCTTTCACCTAATGATTTTAATCAGCTTTTAGAATGGTTCTTTGATTTAGATTATCAGCGTTGGGACGAACAACTTGAGAATGATATTGCTGCTGGCAAATTGGATAATTTGGCTAAGGAAGCACTGGCTGACTTTGAGGCGGGGCATTACCGGACAATTTAATGCATTTTACGACTCGTAGATTTTGGCAGTGCTATGACTCCTTACCTGAACCTATCCAGCAGGTAGCAGATGAAAATTATGAATTATTGAAGGCTGACCCATCCCATCCGTCGTTACATTTCAAAAAAGTCGGAAAGTATTGGTCGGTTCGGGCAGGTCGAGGTCATAGGGCATTGGGAATAGAAGTGGAGCGCGGCATTTTATGGTTTTGGATTGGCACACATGCAGAGTATGAAAGGTTAATTAAAAGCCAGTAGCGACGGCAGCCCAACACTGCGTTGGTGCGGACGGTAGATAAAACTTGGTCAAGTTGCTGAGATTATCTGCCGCCGCTTATCTTAGTCGTTAGACTTCAATAGGAGATAACGGTGAAGAAAGGAAAGGTAGTTTGTACCACTGTAGTCACATCACTCATCATTTCTGAATTGTGTTTTTTAGCTCCCCTCCAATCCCCACAGCTTTTGCAAGATAAGGTTCTATTCTTGAGCAATATAGAAGCGTGCGAGAATAAATTGATCATAAGCGATCTGTAGTTATTTCATTACTTGTGACAAGCGGCTGATCAATCCCCCAAAACCGATCGCCTCATCACAATTTTTGTTCCCCAAGATACTATTTTTTGGCTAAGTTGGGTAAGATCAGGAGAAGTTAACCAAAAAAATTAAGAGAAAAAAACGTGCTGGGATCGTCCTTCCATCTTGATCATCTGTTTAAAAAGCCCCTAATTGCCTGTCTTTTGTCCTGTGTGGGTGTCTTGCTGCCGATCCCAGTTTTAGCGACACCGGTGGCAGTGTTAAAAAGTCAAGAAAATGCCAATCAATGGACAGATATAACCGAACGTTTGCAAAATGTCGGGGTTAATTACTGCATTCTCCAGAGTAATCAGTGGCAAAGCGACGCGGATCTAAATAAAATTAAGGTTCTAATCATCCCCAACGTCGAGACTATTTCCGGTTTACAAGCTGATGTCTTGAGTCGTTGGCTTAATCGCGGTGGTAAAATTATTGTCACCGGTCCGGCGGGGAATCTTTCGGAACCTGCTGTGCGTCATCAATTGCGATCGCTATTTGGGGCTTACTGGGCCTATCCCCACTCCCAAGCTTACACCCTGCGGCCGACTAATTTGGGTGAACTGAAAAACCAAAAACCTTTAGCCAGCAGTCTCCTCGGTGGTGTGGTTATCCCCACGGGAGTTAATAGCCAAACCGTTGCCGTCTGGGGGGCGCGCAACAATCCCCCCGCCGTTGTCCTCAATAATAACTCGATCTTTCTCGGTTGGCGCTGGGGCAGCGATGCCGTCGCTAATCTCGCCCTCGATAGTGCTTGGCTAGAAACCGCCCTGCAACGCTACGGCATTAATCGCAGTTCTTCTAATAACACAATTGCGCCCTATTGTCAAGGTCAATCAACAATAGTTAATAATATTAATAATACCCCAACAGCGATCTCGCGTAGCGAGCGCGTTGCGATCGCACCCCGTCGCCCTCTACCGCAGATTTCAGAAAATCCCCCCAGTGAAACGGCGAGATTAAGTCCGAGTACCGAGGCAATTCCCCCCAGAGCCAGCCTAACTCCTCAACAAATTAGCCAGATGACGGCGGAATTGCAGGGATTAATCGGGCGTTATGGGGTGACTCTCTTAGCTTTAGAAGCCAGCAACAGTAATATATCCAATACTGATAAATCCTTAGCACAAGCATTTCATAATCGCGGGAAAAATTCCCCCACCTCAGATACAGCCAGACGATTCCGTTTAGCCCTAGAAAATGCCCAAGGAGCTTTAAATAATTTTCAGAATTTAATTGCTCAGGGGGCCTATACCCAAGCGCGAGAATTTTGGTTACAAGCGCGGCGAAGTCTTTGGGATAATTATCCCACTAATCGACAATTTGCCCAGCCAGAAATACGGGCAA
Organism: Microcystis sp. M53602_WE12; assembly: GCF_030065455.1. Taxonomy (NCBI): domain Bacteria; kingdom Bacillati; phylum Cyanobacteriota; class Cyanophyceae; order Chroococcales; family Microcystaceae; genus Microcystis; species Microcystis sp. M53602_WE12. The sequence continues at coordinate 4,099 of NZ_JASJFB010000723.1, forward strand.
TGTGGTTAGATAGAGGCACGATCGTAGAAGCTAAAAATGAGGACGATTTAGCTAAAGTATTCGATCGCATGGCGGCAGCGGGTATTAATGTGGTCTTTTTCGAGACAGTTAATGCTAGTTATACTATTTATCCCAGTCAAGTTGCCCCCGAACAAAACCCTTTAACCAGAGGTTGGGACCCCCTAAAAGTTGCCGTTAAATTAGCCCATGAACGCAATATGGAAATCCACGCCTGGGTGTGGGTTTTTGCGGCGGCTAATCAAGCTCATAATAAAGTATTAGAGCAACCATTAGATTATCTAGGTCCGGTTTTATCCCGTAATCCCGATTGGGGGGCAACTAATAAAAGTGGTGGTTCTTTTGATTACAGTCAAGGCATGAAAAAGGCATTTTTTGATCCTGCTAATCCCGAGGTACAGAACTATCTTTTATCTCTTTACGAGGAAATTGTCAAGAATTATGATGTGGATGGCTTGCAGTTAGATTATATTCGCTATCCCTTCCAGAGTCAAGATTCTAATCAAACCTATGGTTATGGTAAATCCGGCCGCTGGTTATTTAAACAAATGACGGGAGTTGATCCAATTACGTTAAATCCCCGGGGTGCTTTATGGGAACAATGGACTAGCTTTAAAATCCGTCAGGTTGATACTTTTGTCTCGCAGGTTTCTACTCGCTTAAAACAGATTCGCCCCCACTTAAAAATGTCGGCGGCGGTGTTTCCCCTAGAACAAAAAGAACGATTATATCGTATTCAACAAAACTGGGAAGAATGGGGACAAAATCAATGGATAGACCTGATATTTTTAATGACTTATGCTCTCGATACAGGGACTTTAGAAGATAAAACCAAGTCTTTATTTGATCGCCAAATTGCAGGAAATGCTCTGATTATACCCGGTATCCGTCTGTTAAAAGTACCCGATCAAGTCACGATCGATCAACTACAATTTATTCGCAATCTTCCCACTTCGGGATTCGCTCTTTTTGCCACAGAAAATCTCAATCCCAACTTGCAAACAATTCTTAATCGCATTCAGGGATCGATAATTACGAAAAAAACCGAACCTTTACCCCACCGTCAACCCTTCAAAACGGCGGCGGCGAGGTTTAATTCCCTGCGTCAAGAGTGGAGTTTTTTAATAATAAATAATTTATGGGCAATGGAGGAGGGAACCTTAAAAGCTTGGGGGCAAGAAGTGGACGAAATGGCTAATCTATTAGAACAATTGGCTAATAATCCCAGCCCTCGCAATTTGACTTTAACTCAAAATGCTTTAAAGCGATTTAGCTATAAATTTAAATCTGTGATGTCCAGACAAAAAGATTTATCTGCCTATCAAATACAGGTCTGGGAAAATCGCCTCGCAACCCTACAAAGTCTCTTAAGTTATGGTCAAATGGTTGAGTTTTAATTAAGGCAAAAGGTAGGAGGCAGGTTTTGGGGTTTTAGGGTTTTAGGGTTTTAGTTCAATTTCCCCACTTCCCCACCTCCCCACTTCATAATTCATCATTCCCACACCCCACACCCCACACCCCACACCCCACACCCCACACCCCACACCCCACACCCCACACCCCACACTCTCTTGTCAGAGGCCCGCAGGAATATGTAACAATATATAGAAGAAACCCCCAAGCAAATTTAACGAGAAAAACATGGCAGCTACAATTAAGAAAGGAGCTTTAGTCCGCGTGGTGACGGGAAACCTAGAAAATAGCCTCGAAGCCCTAGCCAGCGATCGCCGTTTA
>NZ_JASJFB010000484.1:0-3539 GCF_030065455.1 Microcystis sp. M53602_WE12
GTGTCAGTCTGTAGAGCGACCATAAGACCAGAACAGAGTAAATCTGTTAAGGCAGGTGCGAAAAATCCTTCGGGAAAGAAGCAGAAACCCAAATCGTGAGGTTTGGGAATCACCGTCCGTTTACGGCGGTGAGGATGTCAACAAATAAACTTTGTTTAAGGTAACATGAGGTCATATCTTCGGCCTCCCATCAAGGGTTGTCAACTTTGTCAACTTTTTTTAACAATGGCATCTAATTTCTCAGGCACACCCTTCGAGCATCCTGCTGTCAATTTTGATCACAAATTTTCTCCTAGGCAGGTAAATCGTTTTCCACAACGATTGTTGCTCCTTTCACCCCAAGCGGCAACCTTTAATCAGCGTGGATTCATCTGTGATCCGCAAAGCCGCAGCCCGGCTGTTCAGCCTCAAAAACAGATATATTTGGAAACGATCGGGCAAACTTTTATCTATGGCTATAATGCAGCAATTATGGCTCATTCTCTCACGGACTTGTTTCCTCTTCTTGAAGGTGTCACGCTCAATTTGAGAGGATTTGCTTATGAAGGGGCAGCGATGGCTTTATCTTTGCTAGATTGTTTAACCCTGGGTAAGCGCAATCGCTTTGAGCATTTTTTAGCAAACGAGGGGAAAAAGCATATTTACATGGCCTATGTAGGGAAAGGATGGCAATTAGCCCGTATTCCTTTTTCTTTGCGCTTTTATCTCCAAAAATTAGAACATTCTGCCCAACATTTTCCAGATTCCCTATTAGGTTGGTTAGCCCTTGACGGCTATGGATTTCATCAAGGATACTTTGCCTGGCCTAAGTATATCCGAGAGAGAAAGTCTCCTCAAGAATTATCGGGTTATGCGCGTCTTGTTTTTGCTCAAGGGTTAGGGCGCAGTCTTTGGTTTGTGAAAGGGGCAAATATTCCCGAAATTGCCGATCAGATCCAAAAATTCGACCCGCTGCTTCAACCCCATTTATGGAGTGGGATCGGCTTGGCTTGCACTTATGCGGGGGGAGTGTCTCCCGAAGAAATTCAACATTTAAAACAGCTTGCTGAACCTTATAGAGCAGAATTAGCCCAGGGAGCAGCTTTTGCCGCAAAAGCACGTTTACTAGCCGAAAACTGCCAGGAAAATACCGAAATAGCCTGTCAAATTTTGTGTGGAATGGCTATTACTGAAACAGCCAAGATCACTGATGATACCCTCATCGGCTTAGATTACCACGACCAAATCCCTGCCTATGAACAATGGCGACAAGCCATCCAAAGTCATTTTCGCACCTAATCCCCTCAACTGTCTTAAGCTTAGATTGAATGTAGTTACTTCTTTGAAACCATGAATCGTTTGGAAAAATTCATCCGAGGCCATAGTAAGTCTATCTTGGCATTGGGGCTAATTTTAGTCTTATTCTCTGTTTCCCGTCTCCCCGCCCTATCAATGGCCGAAAGAGATGCGATCGCTTCTCGCTTTGCCTTTACTCGTTTTCCCTTACCCGAATTAGAAAATCAACCCTATCAAGTAGAAAGACCGACAAATCCCAGTTTAAGCCGTCATTCGGGCTGGATTTCGGCAGTTGGGGCGGCAGTTGCCCTGGGGGATTTCGATGGAGATGGCTTGGATAATGATCTCTGTCATGTAGAAACCCAAAGTAATCAGGTGATTATCTCGCCTGTTCCGGGTACGGGCAATCGTTATCAGCCCTTCACCCTGAATGTCACCGATTTTGACTATAACGACCAAACCATGGCCCCCATGGGATGTATTCCCAGTGATCTCAATGAAGATGGACTCAGGGATCTATTGGTGTATTATTGGGGACGAACACCGATCGCTTTTATCAGGCAAGATCAAGGTTATCTTCAGCAGCAAATCAGCCAAAAAAGGGAAAAATGGTACACCAACGCGGCAACCTTCTCGGATTTAGATGGGGACGGACACCCAGACTTAATCATTGGCAATTACTTCCCAGATAATGCCGAGATTTTGGATGTCAATTCCCAGAAAATCGAGAAAATGCAAGATTCGATGACCCGTGCTTATAATGGCGGTAAAAATCGAGTTTTCTTGTGGTCCGATGCCTCTACCACTGGAGTGACTTATCAAGAAGTCCAAGATGCTTTTGAGGAGAAAATTGCTCATGGTTGGACATTGGCCGTCGGAACAGCCGATTTAGACGGGGATTTATTGCCAGAGATTTATTTTGCCAATGATTTCGGACCCGATCGCCTCTTACATAATCGTTCTACTAGAGGACATCTCCAATTTGCCTTACTGGAAGGGCAAAAAGGTTTAACGACACCTAATTCTAAGGTACTGGGCCATGATGGCTTTAAGGGAATGGGGGTAGATTTCGGAGATATTAACCATGATGGACTCCTAGACATCTATGTGAGTAATATTGCTTCGGAATACGCCCTAGAGGAAAGTCATTTTCTCTTTACCAGTACGGGAGAAACGGAGAAAATGTCCCGAGGAATCGCCCCTTATGTCGATAAAAGCGAACCCCTGGGAGTCTCTCGTAGTGGCTGGAGTTGGGAAACAAAATTCGGCGATTTTGATAATGATGGGGAGTTAGAAGCGTTGCAAGCCACAGGATTTCGTAAAGGTGACATCAATCGTTGGCCGGAATTACATGAGTTAGCCATGAGTAATGATCAAGTCCTGAAAATCCCCAATAGTTGGTTTCATTTCCAAGATGGAGACGATTTAAGTGGTCATCAACATAATCCCTTTTTTGTGCGGGGTAAAGATGGACGTTACTATGATTTGGCATCGCAATTAAGCTTAGATGATCCCTCTGTCACCAGAGGAATTGCCACCGCCGATGTGGATGGAGATGGGGATTTAGACTTTGTAGTGGCAAATCAGTGGGAAACCTCTTATTTTTACCGCAATGATAGTCCAAATATCGGTCAATCTCTGGAATTAGAGCTTTTAAACCCTGCGCTCTCCCCTAATCCCTCTTCAGAAAAAGGGAAAATGGGTATCCCCGCAATTGGCGCAGCGGTTAAGGTGTCTCTACCTGATGGCAGTCAGCTGGTGGCGCAGGTAGATGGGGGCAATGGTCATTCTGGCGTGAGAAGTCCAGTATTACACTTTGGTTTAGGCAAAATTGACCCTAATACCGCTTTACCCGTTGACATTCAATGGCGTAACCACAAGGGAGAAATTAAGCAAACCCAGTTATTATTAACATCGGGTAAACAGACAATTTTGCTAGAGCAATCGGTTTAAAATCATTCTGTAAAGGGCCTAAGGTTTGCGCCCTTTATCGTTAGGTATGACGGGGACTGACCTCCCGATCCTTATTTAGCTCCGTCCGCCGCCTGGCAGTCGGTGGACGTTAAGTTAAAATGCTTGTGGATTCGGTCTGACGGGGGCATAATTTTCCGATTGTGTCTAGTTAGGGTCTGCTGAAAAAGTTTTTCGGTGGTGGCAGGGTGTGGGGTGTGGGGTGTGGGGTGTGGGGTTTTACCGGTTTTGAGGGGGCCAATTACCTAATTTTCAGGGAAAAAGTCCAGGAATTTTCCCCCTGATCACTCCCA
>NZ_JASJFB010000269.1:0-2132 GCF_030065455.1 Microcystis sp. M53602_WE12
ACACCCCACACCCCACACCCCACACCCCACACCCCACACCCCACACCCCACGGTGCTATTGGAGAAAATCTTAAATTTGTCTCGCAAATTTCTAAAATGTTGCTAAGTTAATATTATGAGCTTGCGCTCTAACAATTTTAATACACTTGTATTGAAATTGGATTCGCGTAAAAGCAATGAGGGATGAAATTTGTCCGTAAGAATCCGATCAAATTAAATACAATAGCTAAAGACTAAAGGAATTAGCAAGGGCCAATAGGGATTATGTTCCTCTTGCCAGTGGGAACAGTTAACCCATCCCATAATTCCTTTGATACTTAGCTATCTGGTCAACACCGCAGACAAACCGGCGATCGGATTCCAGTCCTCCAGCCATTTACCCAATTTTTGCAGGAGCCAGATTATGAGTTGACCGAGCTAAAACAGCATTCCGTGTCGCTAAAATCGCATCGACACAAGGAAATTTAAGCAAAAATCTTCTCCCATTTGTTGTAATTAAAGCTACAATCGGAAAAGTCTTTGCCCCTCTCGGATTTGAGACACAAATTTGTTCAGTATCACCTAGATTGAGATTCGATCTTCTAGTTTTGCACAGAAGGAGCAAGAGGAAAACGGCATGATGCAGGCCCACGATGTACTAACCCTTACCGAGCCGCCATTGGATTTAGATTTGATTGACCTAGACGAAGACTTCGATGATGAGGATATCGAGTTAGAGCTAGAAGAAACCAGCGATAGCAACGATGGCAAAAAAAACCGCCGCCTTGCCAGCGCTCGTCGTCGCGACGCCGCTAGAAAAAAACCCTATACGGAAGATTCGATTCGGATTTATCTGCAAGAGATCGGCAGGATTCGGTTATTGAGAGCGGAGGAGGAGATCGAATTAGCGAGAAAAATCGCCGACCTACTGAAATTAGAACGCATTCGCGAAGATTTTTGCCTCTATAGCGATGCTGAATGGGGAAAACAGGTTTTCTTGTTCGAGCGCATCGAGAAAATTATCGCCGAAAAATCGGAAAAAGAACCGAAATTATCGGATATTAAGGCTTATTTAGGTAAGACGGAGCTAATGGCTCCCATGCTGGAAGAATGGCTGGCGAAATCAAAGGAATACTTATCGGCCTTTAAGCGTCGTTTGTACCATGGTCGTCGCGCTAAGGAAAAAATGGTACAATCGAACCTGCGTTTAGTGGTTTCGATCGCCAAGAAATACATGAATCGCGGTCTTTCCTTCCAAGATTTAATTCAAGAAGGTTCCCTCGGTTTGATCCGCGCCGCCGAAAAATTCGACCACGAAAAGGGGTATAAATTCTCCACCTATGCCACTTGGTGGATTCGTCAAGCCATCACCCGGGCGATCGCCGATCAATCCCGCACCATTAGACTTCCCGTCCACCTCTACGAAACCATCTCCCGGATCAAAAAAACCACCAAGATTCTTTCTCAGGAAATGCGTCGCAAACCCACCGAGGAAGAAATCGCCACCAAGATGGAGATGACCATTGAAAAACTGCGTTTTATTGCTAAATCTGCCCAATTACCTATTTCTCTAGAGACTCCCATCGGTAAAGAAGAAGATTCCCGTTTAGGAGACTTTATCGAAGCGGATGGGGAAACCCCAGAAGATGAAGTTTCTAAAAATTTATTACGCGAGGATTTAGAAAACGTCCTCGATACCCTTAGTCCTCGCGAACGCGATGTGCTGCGTCTGCGCTACGGTTTAGATGACGGCCGGATGAAAACACTCGAAGAAATCGGCCAGATTTTCAACGTCACTCGCGAGCGCATTCGTCAAATAGAAGCCAAAGCCCTGCGGAAACTGCGTCACCCTAACCGTAATAGTATCCTCAAAGAGTACATTCGTTAACTTCCCGTCCTTAAAAAACTAGAAACTGAGTCTCCTTGAGGCTCAGTTTTATCGTCATCTACACTTCCCCATCGGTGGGAACCTAATCCTGAAAATATCTCTGGGGTTGCCCCAATCTTGTCCAGAAAACTCTTGCAACAAATAGCACAAATCTGTTATTATGGTTTGTCTGTGTCCCGATTAACCATACCAGTATTGAGAACAAGAAACGACTGTGGCTAATACAAAGTCTGCACTCAAACGAGTCCAAATCTCCGAAAGAAAT
>NZ_JASJFB010000002.1:0-5867 GCF_030065455.1 Microcystis sp. M53602_WE12
ATCGGGGGGAAAATTCCTGGACTTTTTCCCTGAAAATTAGGTAATTGGCCACCTCAAAACTGGTAAAACCCCACACCCCACACCCCACACCCCACACCCCACACCCTGCCACCACCGAAAAACTTTTTCAGCAGACCCTAAATACACTGCGCGAAGTAGTTAACGCCTTAGGTGGAACTGTCGAAATTATTGTCAAAATTCCCAACAAAGAACCTATAATTATTGGTGACTATTCAGAAACGAAGTGTAATTAACCACAGAGACACAGAGGACAGGGAGATTATTTGCCAATGTTATAATTTGTACTCAATAATAAATGTGTTCGCTTTTGGAACACAATATTTAAGATGGAATTAACGGGAAGACTCCATGAAAGCTATAAAGCAAAAATCTTAAATTGGTAAAAGTCTAATCCGAAAAATACGATCTGTCACTGACACAATTGCTCCCGTCTTTAATGCTTTTGTACAATCTCGTAAAACTATAGTTAAACGCTGATTAATTAGATTGTAGTTTTCATTGCCTAAACGGAATAGGATGACACTTGGTAAATTATCACCACTAATAGCGAGAAGTTGAGAAAAATCTAGATCGACAGTTAAAATTATCCGCTTTTCTCTTTTTGCTTTGGCAAGAATTTACTGATCAGATAAAGTTTGTAAGCCTTCATCTCGAAGATGAACGACATCATAACCTTGTTCTCTTAACCATGAGACTGTACGCAGAGAAATCCCCATATCGGCTAGAAACTCTATCTCCATTGCTCGATTAATTCAAAATAATGAACTTGTTCTCTGGCTAACCAAGAAGCATATAATAAACATTGGTGAATATCTTCTCTTTCTAGGTCAGGGTATTCCTCTAATATTTCCTCTATCGGCTTTTCGTTAGCAAGTAGATTAAGAATTAAAGAAACAGGAATACGCATTCCTCGAATACAGGCTTGACCTGCCATAATTTTGGAGTTAAAAGTAATTCGGTCTAATTGTTTTAAGGTCATATAGTTTCCAGAAATATGAAGATGATACCTGTGGTAATTTTATTATAGCTAATTCTATAGTTGCGAGTGGAAGTGGGAAATTACTCCTTCAGTGAGGGTGCAAAGCTTGTCTCCAACCCCGTAGGGAAGATTAGGGAATGGTGAGGTTTTAAGTTGTAGTAGTATAGTATAACAAGTTAGACGAGAAAACGGGTTTTTTGAAAAAACCCGTTTTCTGAAATCAATAGGTTGAAAAAAACCGGTTTCTGAAATCTTAAAACTGAGAGCCATGATTTTACCTAATCCAGACATATCATCCACACCGCTCGATGTATTTATTTCTTACTCTCACCGGGATGAGAAACTGCGGGAAACTTTGGGACTTCACCTCGCGTCATTACAAAGACAGGGAGTGATTAAATCATGGCACGATCGCAAAATTAGTGCTGGAACAGAGTGGAGACAAGCCATTGATGAAAATCTCAATTCAGCCGAGATTATTCTGTTGTTGATTAGTGAAAACTTTATCGCTTCTGACTACTGTTATGATCTTGAAATGGAACGGGCGATCGCACGGCATGATGCGGGGGAGGCGCGGGTGATTCCGATTATTTTGAAGCCGGTGGATTGGAGTGGTGCGCCTTTTGGTAAGTTGCAAGCTTTGCCAAAAAATGCCAAGCCTGTGACGACTTGGAGTAATCGGGGTGAGGCGTTTTTAAATATTGCTGAGGGGATTCGGCAGGCGGCAATGGAAATGGCGACAGTGTTAACTGACAAACAGCCCACTGTCTTGCCAGAGCCGCAACAATCCGCAAAAGCCACTGAGATGCCAACGCAATCGGAACCCCTCAAGCCAACAGTTACTCCAGACAAGATACAACAGGAAATTAGCTTGGAATCTCCAGAAGGACAAGTTAGCATTGACTCTCGCTTTTATATTACTTCCCCTTACGAAGAACGGTGCTATGAGGAAATTCAAAGGCCTGGCTCCCTGATTCGGATTAAATCGCCCCACAATATGGGCAAATCGTCCCTGATGGCGAAGGTACTTGCCCAAGCATCTCAACTAGGCTATCGTGCGGTAACGATCGATCTGGAACAGACCAATCAAAAGTTCTTTGACGATCTCGACAAGTTCATGCAGTGGTTTTGTGCGTCGGTGGGTAAACCACTAGGAGTAAGGGTCAAGATTGAAGAGTATTGGGATGATATTTTTGGAGCGAACGATAACAGTACGGATTATTTTGAGAAGTATTTATTAGAGGGGAACGATCGCCCGTTAGTGTTGGCGATCGATAACTTTGATCGCATCTTTAAATACGCAGATATCGAGACGGATTTATGCGGATTATTGCGCGGCTGGCATGAAAGTTCCAAGATTAAAAAACTGTGGCAGAAATTGCGGCTGATCATCGTCCATTCTCAAGAGTCCTATGCCCAACGGGATATCAATCAATCGCCTTTTAATGTGGGGTTGCCCATCGAATTGGGAGAGTTTACGCCTGAACAGGTACAGGAGTTGGTAGCACGGCACGGATTAACTTGGACAGAGGGGGAACTCGAACAATTTATGGGGTTAATTGGAGGGCATCCCTACATGGTGCGCTCGGCACTCTATCACATTGCAGCGGGGGATCTTTCTTTGGCGGAATTTTTGCGGACGGCTCCCACAGAAGCGGGAATTTACAGCGATTATCTGCGGGGACATTTGAAGACTTTGGAAGATTATCCTGAACTGGGGGCAGCCATGAAATTGGTTATTACTTCTGAAGCGCCGGTACGTTTGCGGTCTGAGGAGTCGTTTAAACTGGACAGTATGGGATTAGTGGTGCGGGTTGATAATAATGTGAAACCTCGCTGCGATCTTTATCGTCAGTATTTTTGCGATCGCTTGGGAGGAAATTAAATAAAAACACTTTATTGTAAACTAGATTTGGCGATTAGAGATGTGATTTATAATTCATTTTTTGAAGAGCCAATCGGACAAATTTTAATCGAAGATGAAAATCTCAAGTTTATTGTTTTTGATGCTGAAAAGGAGGTCATTTCGCAATGGAAAAATTAGATCAGTATCGTCATATTATTAAATCGGTTTTGATTCCTTATACTGAAATCCCTTATTCTCACGGCGAATTGATTTGTAAGCCGATTTTTGATGAAGTTCGAGATAGCTATCTTTTGATGACGCTCGGATGGGATCGCAAAACTCGCGTGCATGGCTGTTTAATTCATTTGGATATTATCAACGAGAAAATCTGGGTACAACGAGATGAAACCGAAGACGGAGTAACCCATGAGCTAGTGGCGGCGGGTGTTCCCCGGCAGGATATTGTCCTCGCTTTTCATCCGGCGGATGTACGCGGTTACACGGGCTACGCGATCGCCTAACCTCTTAGAAAACGGGTTTCTTAAAGAAATCCGTTTTCTGGGACATATTTTTAGCAATTTGGTATCAGATGACAAACCCAACTTCCTCGACTCCTTTTAGCTATCAAGTAGGCGGGAGCTTACCTGCCGAATATCGTGGGTATGTAGAGCGACAGGCCGATCGCGAATTGTACGATCGCCTGAAATCAGGAGAATATTGTTTTGTCTTTAACTCGCGGCAGATGGGCAAGTCTAGTTTGCGGGTGCGGGTGATGCAGAAGTTAGCGGCAGAGGGGGTGGCTTGTGCGGTCATTGACCCGCAAACCCGGGGAACCAGTTTGAGCGAGGATCAGTGGTATGCCGGAACCATAAAACGCTTGATCGATGATTTGCATTTACAAGAGAAAATCGATTTTTCGAGTTGGTGGAAGGATCTGGCGGCTCAGTCGATTTCGGCGGTCGAACGCTTTACTTATTTTATCGATCGCGTATTGCTGGCAGAACTCTCGCAAGATGTCGTCATTTTTGTCGAAGAAATTGATAACCTGCTCAGTCTCAAGTTTGATACCGATGGTTTTTTCATTCTGATTCGCTCTTTCTTTGAGCGGCGGGCGGAAGATCTGCGTTATCGGCGGCTGACTTTTGCGTTTTTAGGGGTGGCAACACCTTCCGATCTGATTGTCAGTAAGCGTAGTTCGGCGTTTAATATCGGTCGGGCGGTGGAGATGAGTGGCTTTCAACTCCAGGAAGCTCAACCTTTGATGCAGGGTTTGGTGGGCAAGGTGGACGATCCGCAGGCGGTGCTGCAAGCGGTGTTGTATTGGACGGGGGGACAGCCGTTTTTGACGCAGCGGGTCTTGAATTTGGTAGTGCAGGAGGCAGATTTGCGCCTATCGCCCCCAGATTTGGTGGCGCAGGTGGTGACGAGCCAGCTTATCGATAATTGGGAGGCGCAGGACGTGCCGCCGCATTTGAAAACGATTCGAGACAGGATTTTACGCAGTGACGAACGGCTACGGGGGCGACTGCTAGGGATTTATCAGCAAGTTTTGGATGCTGAACCCCCCCCTCTCTCATCCAGAAAGGAAGGGGGGATCATTGCCGATGAGAGCTACGAGCAACTGCAACTGCGGCTGACGGGTTTGGTGGTGAAGCGAGAGGGCAGGTTGAAAGTCTATAACCCCATCTACGCGCAGGTGTTTAATGGGCAGTGGGTGGCTCGCGCTTTGGCGGATTTGCGTCCGGGGTTTTATGGGGAGGCGTTTAAGGCTTGGCAGGAGGCACAAGAAGAGCAGAAAGAGTCGTTTTTGTTGCGGGGACAGGCGTTGCGGGAGGCGGAGACTTGGGCAAAAGGAAAGCGCTTGAGTAAAGAAGATGAACGCTTTTTAGATGATAGCCAGGATGTCGAAAAACGGGATATGGAAAGGCGATTGGCGGCGGAAACGGAAGCGAATCAGATTTTGACTGCGGCGAGGGAACAGGCGGAAACAGAATTAGAAACAGCGAACCAAGCATTATTAGAAACAAGGGAGGAATCCGACAAAATCATCAAAAAAGCTAATCGACGGAATAAGCTTAGTTTGTTGGGGGCATTGGGAGCTATTGCCATTGCTGCTATTGCCGTTCCTATTTCGATAAAGGCAACGAATAATTTCAGGGTTGCCCAAACCAATATCACAAAACTGAACGGCGACAAACTGAGATTATTAGCAGACCAAAGGAAGTTACAGCAAGACAAAATTATTTTAGATAGCAATTTGCGCCAGACGAGGGGAAAGGAAAAATTAGCCCAGAAAAATCTCTCAGTAGCGCGAGGAAAGCTAAAGGATGCCGATCGCAAGTTCCAGCAGGCACAAAACCAAGCGCGATCGGCCCAGCAGCAATACCTACAAGCACAGGAACGGGTACTGGTAGCCTCGGCGCAGTTGGCTCAAGTCAACCGAGATAGGGCAGCCACAGAACGGGATAAGGTGGCAGCAGAGCAGCAGTTCCGACTTGCTGCAGCCCAGCAGCAAAAGGCAGAAAGGGCGGCGCGACAGGCAGAGATAGCACAGGAAACGATCCTTGCGGTCAATCGGTTAGAGCGATCGGGTGAGGTTGCCTCAAATAACTTTCAATTTGGACAGATCCCAGCATTGGTAGAGGCGATCCAAGTTGGAGAAGCGGCGAAGGCATTGGCACAGAAAAAGGGACGGGCGGGGTTTGCGGCAAATCCCCTTTACGCGCTGCAAACGATGCTAGATACCGTAGAAAATCGTGCAGGGCAACCTTGGCAGCACCAAACCCTCTTGGCTCATCAAGACAGTGTCAGGACAGCCGCCTTTAGCCCAGACGGCAAGCGCATCGTCACCGCCTCAGAAGACAAGACAGCGAGGGTGTGGGATGCCGAGACGGGAAGAGAAATCGCCTCCCTCAACGGCCATCAAGGCTATGTCTGGACAGCCGCCTTTAGCCCAGACGGCAAGCGCATCGTCACCGCCTCAGAAGACAAGACAGCGAGGGTGTGGGATGCCGAGACGGG
>NZ_JASJFB010000795.1:0-1494 GCF_030065455.1 Microcystis sp. M53602_WE12
GGATTGGGTGAAACCCATCTAATTCGGTTTCTCGTGTCCGATTACGGCATCACCTGGACAGAAATGCGCGATGATCGAGAGTTAATGAAACTCGAAGGTGCGGAAGCCATCAGCCAACTACAGGAATTAGCCAATCTGATTAAATATCAAATTTCGCCGGCGGAATTTATTGACAAAAAACCCTCCTCCGTGCTGCAACGGTTAGAGACGGTTTAACCCCAGATGTGACCTAGACCTGTATGTTTAGCGAACTTTTTCCCTAACCTTTCAGCCAACTGTTAGCTAGATAGGCCATTCGTTTCATCTCTTTTCGTCCCCGGGAGACGGAATCGAGGATCATGCCACAGGTCAAACTTAAAAAGGCTAAAAGCATGATCGAGGCCGATAAAATAGCGGTGGGAAAACGTGGTACTAAGCCGGTTTCGAGGTATTCAAACAGGACGGGGATCGCTAAGAGGAGGGAAATAACCGCCAAAATTAGCGAGACAAGGCTAAAAAAGAGAAAAGGACGAATTTCTTTAAAAAGTAGGATAGCGGTTCCCAATACTCGCCAGCCATCTTGAAAGGTTTTTAACTTACTTTGGGAACCTTCGGGACGTTCCCCGTAGAGGGTTGGTTCTTCAGCGAAGGGAATTTTTAATTCTAAAGCGTGGATAGTTAACTCGGTTTCAATCTCGAAACCATTGGACAAAGCGGGAAAAGATTTGACGAAACGACGAGAAAAGATGCGATAACCGGAGAGCATATCGATTAAACGCGCTCCAAACAGAAATTTCACCAATCCCGTTAAAAATAGATTACCGGCGCGATGACCGGGACGATAAGCCTGGGAGGATTTTGCCGCTTCCCGACGCGCACCGACCACCATATCTAACTGTTCTCGCAGCATTCGTTCAATTAAGCGTCGTACTGCCGCAATTTCGTAGGTATCATCACCATCGATGAGAATATAGATATCGGCCTCGATATCGGCAAACATCCGCCGGACAACATTGCCTTTTCCCGGTTGGATTTCCTGACGCACGATCGCCCCCGCTTTGAGGGCCTCGGTCACGGTATCATCGCTAGAGCGGTTGTTATAGACATAAATTGCCGCTTCTGGCAGAAAAGTTTGAAATTGGGAGACCACTTTTGCGATCGTTAGTTCTTCGTTGTGACAGGGAATAATCGCCGCAATACGATAGTTTTTCAGGGAAATAGGCGATCTGGTTGTCAGGTTCTCGATCATGGCTGACGACAATGTTTAATAATAGTTAGGGGTGTTTCTTGACGTTGGACGGCTTGACATCCTCACCGCCGTAAACGGACGGTGATTCCCAAACCTCACGATTTAGGTTTCTGCTTCTTTCCCTTGCGGGGTTCCGCACCTGCCTTAACAGATTTACTCTGTTCTGGTCTTATGGTCGCAACCCGGACTGACACCGCAAGCCCTGCGGCCAAAATATTTTTACTGGCGTTAATATCTCGGTCATGGTGAGTCCCACAGTCTGGACA
>NZ_JASJFB010000512.1:0-12262 GCF_030065455.1 Microcystis sp. M53602_WE12
CCCCCTTAATAAGGTGGTTTTGATCCCCCCTTAATCCCCCCTTAATAAGGTGGTTTTGATCCCCCCTTAATCCCCCCTTAATAAGGGGGGCAGCGATCAAGTTGTCTATAAGGGCGTGAATTGTTGGGAAATTTTCAGGTAAACTATCTTTAGTTGTTGGCTAATCCAGAGATTTTTCTCACAGAGCGATCGCTGTTTGAATATCTACCAGAGAGTGATGGACTATACCTTGTAATCTAGCAGTTATTTTGTCCGATTGCTGTTCACTGGTAACATTTTTTCCATCGACTTGATTTAATTTCCTCAGATTACAATAAAGACTCCAGAAAATCCTATCACCGGCTTTCCAGCTAAGGCTTGGTTTTTCATAAAGATTTAAGTAGGTAGGCGTTAAAAGTTGTCAGACACCCCCCTTATCAAGGGGGGCAGGGGGGATCCCCCCGCCTATCGGCACCCCCCTTATTAAGGGGGGCAGGGGGGATCCCCCCGCCTATCGGCACCCCCCTTATTAAGGGGGGCAGGGGGGATCGAACCTAAAATCCATTTTTAATTTAATTATAACCAGCTACTTAAGCTTATCTCCCTCGGATTGCCATTAAATTTTAACTGGAAGCAATTACCCCAGATTGTTGAAACCATTGGCTAATTCCGGCGGCTAAAACTTGCGCTAATTGTTTTTGTGCCTGAGTATCGGTAATCCATTCAAATTCTTGAGGATTACTCATAAATCCTAACTCTAATAACAATGAAGGACTACTATAGGGACGAGTTAAAGCTAAATTATTCCAAAATACTCCATAGGAAGGACGGTTAAGATTTTTGGTTAAATAATCGTGGAGAAAAACTGATAAATCCGCTGCCTGGGGATGATACCAAAATATGCCAATTCCTTGAGTATTTAAGGCATCTCCATCATCAGGTAAAGCATTATAGTGAACTGATATTGCTAGGGTTGGTTGCAGATTATTAATCATCTCTACTCGTGCCGGTAAAGATAAGTCGATGTCAGTTTCTCTGGTTAAATAAACTGTTGCCCCCAATTTTTCTAACTCCTGTTTAATTAATTTAGACATAAGCAAATTAATCTCTTTTTCTGTGTAACCCGTCGGACCGACAGCGCCGGTTTCTTTACCTCCGTGTCCGGGATCTAATAAAATAACTTTGCCCTGTAAATTATCACTTTTTTCCGGGGGATGACGCAGGGTTAAGATTAAATTTGTCCCCTGGTAACGAAGACTATAACCCCACTGTTGTTTTTGGTTAAGATTAAAAGTGTATTCTATCGTAGTCGGGTTAATTTGTCGCCAATCTAAACGTCTGACCAAAGGATTATCCACTAGAAAAATTGTATCGGTTTGGGCAATGGTATTATAAAGGGTCAAAATAAATTTATCATCCTCTTGTGCCACGGCGATGGGTACAGGATGGGATAGGGGAAAAATAATTTCCGTTGCTTGATTTATACTGCGAGAAGATAGACCGCGAATATTAGCATTATCTAAGACTTCATTGGCTATTAAACGGGTTTCTCGCTCTAAAATCCAACCCCCATAATCTAACCGTAACCAATCCCCCTCTTTCCCCGTGACTCTTGCTTTTGTGCCTTGGGGTAAAGGAGTTAAACGGGAATAATCACTACCCGGTCCCGTGCGCGCTACTCCTTCAGGAACTATAATTTCAATAACTGGTAAATTCTGATCGCTAATAATGTTAATTTCCCCTTGACCTTGTTGAGTAATTGAGCGATTATTTAATTGTGCTGTAAAAATAGGTTTTCCTAAGTTAGCCTCTTGCTTAAACTGCTGACAACCTCGATAATAACCAGTTTTATCCTGAGAATCCGCTTGATTGAGATTAGTTAAAACTGCGGCATTACTAGGCAGTTTTGTGGTTTGAGGTTGGGGTAAAAGAGGCAGAATTTTATCTCCTAACTGCACAGAAACCTGAGCTTGGGGAGTGGCAATCGCACTAAAACAAATCCATTCCCCCACTAACCTCGTCCTATGGACAGAAGGACTGAGAGAGTTATCAGCAAAAGCTAATCCTTGGGGAATAATTGCTTGAGTATCTCGACGAATTATTTGACGATTAATAGTTTGGTTTTGATAGCGAATAGTGAAATTATTTTCGCCAACTTCTAGGGGAAAACTAGGGGCAAAATATCCTTTAGCACTGCGTTGAATCGGTTGATTATTGAGCAAAACTTGACCCGATGGAGGAGCAGAACCAATAAAAAAGATTCTAGCGGCCGTGGTTTGATGATTATCGGGAGGATAAACAATCATTAATGAGGTAGATTTAGCGCTGATACTGTGATAAAAACCGATTAATAGCACTAAACCCCAACCAATTAAGATATTTTGCCCAAAAGTTCTCACCTTTAACCAGAATAGCCCCATATTATCCCCCTCTTAGCTGACAAATATTATCCTAAGACAAATTCTGGAGGTTTGTTGTTCGTCTTCTAAGCTGTACTGTATTTAAACTGATCGGGAAATTTAGTACAAATGCTCTGACTTCTTTTTCCCCTCTCCCTGTTTGTGACCCTCATCCCTTATGATCAAGATAGATTAACTTTTGTAAAGGAATCGGAGTTATGGCTTTAACCGTTGGAACAATCGCACCGAACTTTACCACCACCGACGATACTGGAAAAACCGTTTCCCTGTCGGATTTTCAAGGTAAAGTCGTAGTTTTATACTTCTATCCCAAAGATGATACCCCCGGCTGCACCAAGCAAGCGCAAAGCTTCCGGGATAACTACGAACAATACCAAGACAAGGAAATAGTAGTCTTCGGGGTGAGCAGGGATGACCAAGGTTCCCATGCACAATTTAAAGAAAAATACGGTTTACCCTTCCAATTGCTCGTAGATACCGATGGTGCTATCACCAAAGCTTATGACGTCGATGGGGGTGGCTATTCTAAGCGCGTCACCTATATCATCGATGCAGAAGGCAAAATTAGCCATGTGGATGACAAAGTGAATACCGCTAGTCACGCATCGGATATTCTCTGCGTAGTCGGTTAATTTTCCCTAAAATCTTTTCTGGGTGTGTTAGGGGAGCCTAATACACCCGATACCCCAGTTCACTGATAATCAGTTTTTAATAAACGGATTTAGTATAACTAAATAGGTCTTGCTGATGATGAACTGAATATTAAAAATCGGACTAAAATAAGTGGGTGGGTGGAATTAAATATAAGATGAACGTAGGTTGGGTTGAAGCATGAAACCCAACGCCTGCATGGGTTACGCTACCGCTAACCCATCCTACAAATAATTTGGCCTCCCTACTTAATACTATTATCAAATATCTTGGTGGGATTAATCGGGAATCATGGTTAAGTTTAGCAAGTACCTAAAGAGGTTTGGGATTGTTGCTGGAGTGGCTTTTTTGTTGTTGGTTACTCACCGAGCGGCTCCCCGAAAGGCAGTGGAAAATGAGCAGATGAAGGGGGTTTGGTTAACCAATATTGGCACGATATTGTTACATCACACTACGTCCTTAGATGAGGTGTTAAATCATCTTTCGCGATCGGGTTATGACCGGGTGTATTTTAGTGTTTATGGGTTTAGGGGAACGCTTTATCCGACTTCCCAACGTCCGACGAATTGGTTGTTTGTGCCGCCGTTGAGCAATCCCTGGAGGGCAGCGGTTAAGGAGTCTTTACGGCAGGGTTTGAAACCATTTGCTTGGTTTGAGTATGGTTTGATGTTATCCCCTAAGGATCCTATTGCCAAAAAGCATCCGGATTGGCTATTAAAAACGCCCGCAGGGAAGACGGTGGTGGAAACCAATGTCTGGTTAGATCCGGCGAATCCGCAGGTACAAGCCTATCTTTTGGGGAATATGGAAGATATTTTAAAAGAAAAAGATTTGGCGGGGATTCAGTTAGATGATCATTGGGCAGTTCCGCGTGTTTTTGGTAATAAAAGTCAGGCTTTAACGAATTTAACCCGCAAGTTGCACGATCATGTCAAGGCGATTAATCCCAAGTTGGTGGTGAGTCTTTCGCCTAATCCTCACTCTTTTGCGGTGAATAAATATAATCAAAATTGGTTGGCTTGGGTGCGTCAAGGGATTGTGGATGAGGTGGTCTTACAGATCTATCGGAAAACTCCCAATCAGGTGGCGGCAAGTCTTTCGGGATCGGGACTGGCGACAGCTTCCCGGTATGTGCCGGTGGGGGTGGGTTTATATGCGGGTTGGAATCCTGATTTTTCCTTAAAGGGTTTACAAGCTCAGGTGAGGACGGTGGAGCAGCAGGGTTATGGCTATTCGTTATTTTGTTGGGAGTTTGTCGTCATGCGTCATCTTTTTAATCATATTCCTCGGTTTTAATTGAGATGGATTGGTATCCAGCAAATTTTGTTCACTCAGCCACTCTGAATCATAGATTTCCAGAAGTTGTGTCAAGATATCAAAAAACTGTTTTTCTGTTCCATCAATAGAGCGCCGAACCCAAAAACCTCCCGATACATTCGCTAGATACCAATAATTATCTTTCCCATTAATCCTTTCAGAAATATTTTTATTTTGGTTGGCTAAATAGTCACCCAGCCATCTAAACTCTTCTTGCAGATACCAACCACCACATTTTTCGGGTCCTCCAAGGTCACAACGTTCTAGAGTTTGCTTTTCAATTTTATCTGGATATTCACTCTTGATTGCTTTAAACTCATCAGATCCTTCAGGGGTTGGAAACAAAATTTTATGTGTTTGGTAGAAAGCTCTTGCTACTACTTTAATTTTATCATTGTAAGCTCGTTGGATGTTTTGCTTAAATGTGCTGTCAGCAGGTTCAATAACAACTTTCTCTTGAATCCATGTTAGAAATTCTGGGTTGTAATGCCCAAACTCGTAGCCACCCTCAAAGTTCAGACTAAAATTAGTATGAGGACCCTTCTTGAAAATAGGTAAGCCAGATATCGCCATTAATTTGCTATAATCAACAAAGGGCTTGATCTGACAGTAGAGATCGCGCAGTCCATAATCGAGCCAAGTTCCACACTCTTCATAGCTTTTTTTTAATGGCTTAAGGCTTATCCAAGCAGAGTGAATAAGTTCTTCTTGTGTGCGTTGTTTAGCAACCTTAACATTCCATAATTGAATTCCTGCAAAGCTGGCCAGCCCCAAAGAAATGACTGAAAAAGTAGCGAGGCTTACAATGGTATTTCGTCGTCGGTTTTTCTTTTGCTGCTCTTGTTGCTGTTGCCAATTGACACTGGCATCAATGAATTCACTTTCTTCTGGTCTTAAGCCACGAAGATTTTTAAAAGCGCCTTCTTTATTTCTCAACTCTACAGCCTTAGCCAATTGATAGCCTTTCAAGAGTTCATCCTGAGCTTTAGACTCATCCTCTAAGCGAATTTTTTGCCACCGTCTTGTCTCATCAGTCAACCGATTTTTGAAGATAATTGCTTCTTTTGCTTGTTCAAGCCAGTCTTTTAACTCATTCCAAGATGAGAGCAAAATTTCATGGGCAATTTCTACGGTTGGAGTTGGAGGTTGTTTCAGACGCTTGCTGTCACTCGCTTGCATTTCTTCCGTACTAGAATACTCGCTACTACTAACTAGCAACTTGTCTTTATTAATGAACTTTTCGAGGAGCTTTTCTTCTGATTTACCGACAAATTCATTTCGATAAGCTCGTCTGCTCACTGCTCTACTGCCTGAATCAGTATCAACAACATTAACTAGCTTCAAAAATATTTGCTTAGTGGTTGTCTTTTCGTCTTCGTTCAAATTGAGGTATATCTCGTTGACCCGCTTTTGCAATGCTCCCCTTACCCCCTCTAACGCTGCATAACTTTTCTTGTTTAAGATACGGTCTTCGATCTCAAAGCGACCATCAGCACAGCGAGTTTGGCATTCACTTTTCCAAAGCAAATTCAGGGTATATTGCAATAAGGGAAGATAACCTTTTTGTCCATCAAGTTCCTTGATAATTTGTTCAACTAACCCTTCTTCAAACACGACCCCATGCTTGGCTGCTGGTTGCTCAATCGCCTGTCGCAGTTCATCTGGATGCATCATAGTCACCAGACGCATATTATTATTTTCGTTAACAATAGCACCTAAATCGGGATAGAAACTCAATTGGTCCAGAAAGTCAGCCCGCATTGCCAGTACAATCTTGACAGAACTATTCCCAGACTTGGCAACTTGAACAAGACCTGCAATAAAATTTTTGCGTTTATCTAAATCGTTGCAAATAGTGAACAATTCCTCAAATTGATCGACAAAAATTAGCCACCGTTCCCCATCTTTCCTTAAGGTGTCAATCACTTTAGTTAGGGTATCTGCCTTTGCTTCTCGGGCAATCTCGACTTCTGCTTCACTGAAGTGATAATCCTTCTCCTCAATGAGTAAACACCGATGTAGGGAATCAAAGGGATCTTGATTCGGTGTAAAGATGAAGTCATAAAATGTTTGAGACTCCAGAGATTTTTTCAACTCAGGAATTAACCCCGCACGCACCACAGAAGACTTGCCACTTCCAGAAGCCCCTAACACTAAACTCAAGTTGCTTCGATTCACCATCTCAAATAATTCAGCAATTAACTTATCTCTACCGAAAAAGAGATCTCTGTCTTTGTCATTAAATCTTTTCAGTCCCCGATAAGGTGACTTCATAGTCAATGGTTGCTGCGTACCTTTAGCAACTGAAATCTGGACAGTTTGAGTCTCAATTTTAGTACCAATTTGAACGGGAGCGATGATTAAATCACCGCTAACGTTAGTATCTTTAATCAGGTTATCTTGTTCCTGAGATTGACGGTCTGGAATTGACTGGCTCATAGTAGTGGCATCTCCGATGTTTTGTTTTAGGGACCAGAGATGCAACAAATGGCTGTCGGTTCAGCTAAATCCAGCACTCCTTCTAATCTTTGTTTAAGTGGTCAAATTTTACCGAACCCTTATTCAAATTCACGCTTTCTTAACTCTTCTTGCCTTCTTGAACTGGCTTAAATTCAAAGTTTCCACCAACAGTTACGCCGCTCACCGTATTAGTTTGAGTTTGATTGATTATCTCCTGTCCACCGGGCTGTTCTTTGACTTGATCGAGTAAATCCTGAGCCACTTTAATGATTTCCTGATCTTGATCAGCACCAGCTTTGGTAATTTTATCTTTTAACAAACCTTCAGCTTGCTTGATTTCTTCTGGTTTGGCATCTACCATCGCTTGTCCCAGAACATCGCCTTCAAACTTCTTCTTAATTAAAGTCTTCAAACCCTGATAGGCATCTTTAACAGCTGTTCCTGCGGTATCATTAGCGCCAGCGAGCGCACCAGCCCCTAAAGCAGCAAGAATCAGAGAAATAGGGTCCATAGTTGAGCCTCAATTATTATGTAGAAGGAGTAAATAGTGGTCTGATGAGTTCGCCTCATTGACCGTCTTAATTGTGACTACAAGGTACATCAACCTCTTTACGGATATCAAAAAATATTACTGATACACTCGACCGCGCCAACTTTGGGGACGGGTAAAAGCAGAGACAAAAATGCGGATAACTGCCAGCGGATCCGCTAGGGGAGATAGCCAAAATAATACTGAGGATAGATTGACTTTTTCGCCTCGATAGTAGCTAGGAGAGACAGCCAATAAAAGGGCAAAACGAATCAATAACAGCAGCAGGTTTAAAGTCAAAACAATTTTTAAACTCAGGAAATTGTAGCCAAAAATCAAAGCTGTGAGCAGTAAAGGAGTGATAATTATCGGTAATCCCTGAGTAAGAGCTAATAAAGCTAAATCGCCCCATAATTGCCCCTGATAGGAGGCATCTTTGAGGTCAAGAGATCTGCCCCATTCGCGCCAAGTTTCCTTGAGTCCTTCGTACATCCGCACGCGAATCAACTTCGCCCCATCGAGAAATCCCACCCGATAGCCTTTCGTTGCCGCTAGACGGGCGAGGGTGACATCATCGCAAAAAGAACCTTTTGCCCCGCTATAACCGTCTAAAGCCGCTAAAACTGACCGCCGGCAGAGAAAACATTGACCATTGGCCATGACTCGTTGGGGATCTTGCCCGCGCACTCCGGCCGCATCAAAGCGATAGAGCAAAGTCATCAATAAAGCCGGCTGTAACCACCATTCTCCCGGATAGGAGAGGATAAATTGCGGCGACAGGGAAACTAAATCATAACCTTCTGCGAGCGCAGCTTTAACTAAACTAGCGACTAAATTTGCTTGGGGTTGGGTATCGGCATCAATGCCCAAAATCCAGTCACTTTTAGGAGAACTAAACAAAAAACCATTGTGTAACGCCCAGGGACGACCTACCCAATCGGGGGGCAAAGGATAATCGGTTTTCAAGCGAAAGCGGGGGTCTTTTGCCGCTATCTCTTTGACTTTTTCCCGCGTACCATCTTGGGAATTGCTATCGACAATCAGAATTTCTCGCACTTCGTAACTCTGTTGACTCAATCCCTGTAAACAACCGTCAATCCTGGCCACTTCGTTTAACGTCGGCACAATCACGCTTACTGTCCCTAACATCTCCGGGGTGGGGGGTTGGGGAGTCAGGGGAGGACGACGACGCGCCCCTTTTAGCAAACGGGAAAGAAGGATAAAAAAGGCAACAGCCTGAGACAGCAGTAGCCCCAGGCAGAATGCACCGAGAATTATCTCAGTTAACAACTTATTTGGCTCCTCTCACCGACACAACGGGGATTTTTAGGGTTGTTACTTCGCTGGTTGCCACTGTTTGCCCGGAAGCAACAGCCTTGGCGCGATTATAGAGGAGTATTAAAGGCAGAATACCGGTGAGTAATCCTAAGAAAATCGGCGGATAAATACCAGCACCGATACTCATGACCGTAGCAAAGCCAAAATTACCTAAATACATCACAAAAGGTAGGGTTAAATCTTGACTTGGCAGTTTCACCGGTTGCACTTGCCAAATTAAAGTGGCTACCGTCATAAAAACACAGCCCGTGCCAAACCAACCGGCAAAATTTTCGTAGGGCATCCCAAAGAAGGCCCCCGGTTGTTCCCAAATCCAGAAGGGTATGGTAGTTTGACTCATGGCCGGATCTAGGACAAAATCCCAGGAAGTTAATAATACCGCCCCGATAGCGATCGATCCTAGATTTTGTAGCCACTGGGGTATAGCAAGAGTGGATAAACCAACACGAGCGATGATATAGGCACTAAAACCGAGATAAAACCAAGATAGGGGGATAGTAAAGGGGACTAAACCCGCAATTTTGTAACCTAAGCCCGAAAGATAACGATAATGACCGAAAGGAAAGCCGGTACTGGTTCCTAATAGTTCGCTACAAAGGGATAAACTGATAGCGGGAACCATGAATCCTAACCAGTGCCACACTCCTAGAGTCCGATAGGCATAAACAGCCACCGCTGCCATTCCTAACACCATATACACCACACCCCCCCCGGCCATTGACCAAGCAAAGGCAGTTTTGCCAAAATCTGGTAAATTGGCCACAAATTCGGGATGGGGCAAAACTAGCAACAATCCCGCTAGTCCAAAAGCCATCGATACGATATGACCGATGAGCAGAGCTTTTTCGATCGCAATTAGTCGTCTCATTAAATCTCTAGCACTGCGAAAGGATAATCATTTTCAAGTTTACAAATCTTTATTAAAGAATTATTACGCAGATCGGTCACTTTCGGCAAAAAAGTTTTACAGGGGTTAGGGATTTGCCTGTAGTGGTGGTTTAGGAGTCCCTTGGCAGTCCCGATGAAAAAATTTTCACCCCCACAGATGAAAGAGGTTTCTTTCCCTACACCCCACACCCCACACCCTACACCCCACACCCCACACCCTACACCCCACACCCTACACCCTACACCCCACACCCCACACCCCACACCCTCTTTCAAGTCAGGACAATCAAGAACGAATAATAATCAATCAAATTGTCTATCTAGAGATTTTATGTTACTTTATACTTAGTTTTTTCATTTTTTCAACCCCCAAAAATTAATTATCCGAGAGGCAATGACTAAAAATGCCTGAAAATATAGCGTTTCTGATTCACAAGAGGTACATTCCCGATCCTGAACAGCTTAATCAGCAAAGGTTTAAGTGTGCCGCACAGATGCGAGAACCGCTATATATGTTAACAATGATGCTTTTAGTCCGAAAAAAAGGTTCTTCGGTTTGTGTTATGTAATTTTTGCCAATTGTTTTCGATCTAGAACGAGCTAATCAATTAAGTCTCTTGCCAGATAAGGATTTAGTCGATTTATGCCCCCTGATCGAACCATACCAAGTAACGAAGAACCGAAAAAAAGCCATTCTAAGATTAAGTCCTCTCAATCGCCGACCAATTGCAGCGGTTCTTAAAAAAACTCTCTCCACCAGACTCACTATAATTAACACAGTAGCCTAGCTATGTCGGCAGAATCTAGACATCGGAGTTTACTTGCCAATCGATACCAACTGGTCGAGTTGATCGGTAGCGGTGCCATGGGACAAGTATATCGAGCAGAAGATAAACTCTTAGGTGGCGTAACCGTCGCCGTCAAATTCCTCTCGCAAACTCTCCTCAACAACAGAATGCGCGAGCGCTTCGAGCGAGAGGCGACTATTTCGGCACTTTTAGGCGAAAAAAGTATTCATGTTGTTAAGGTTCGTGATTATGGTGTAGATGACAAGGAAGTCCCCTTCTACGTCATGGAATTTTTGCCGGGGGAGAGCATGAGTGAAATCATCAAACATCAGCCGCTGCCCCTCCCGCGCTTTCTCAATCTCACCCGTCAGATTTGTTTCGGCCTGGAATGCGCCCATAAGGGTATTATCTTCCAAGGGGAGATGTGTCCGATTATTCACCGGGACATCAAACCAAGCAATATTATGGTGATTCAGGACTCAGGATTAGGGGAATTGGTGAAAATTCTCGATTTTGGCATCGCTAAACTCATCCAATCGGGAGAATCCCAAACCCAATCGTTTATGGGAACCTTAGCCTATTGTTCCCCGGAACAGATGGAAGGTAAAGAACTCGATCATCGTTCTGATATCTACAGTTTTGGGATTATGATGTACGAGATGATCACGGGAGAAACGCCCATTTTTCCCGATAATCCCTCCTTTGGCGGTTGGTATGAGGTTCACCACTACGCCGAACCCCGTTCCTTTAATTCTAGCTTGCAATTACCGCCAGAATTAGAACAGTTAATCCTGCGCTGCTTGGCCAAAGCACCCAGCGATCGCCCGTCAAGTGTTACAGATATACTACAACGTCTCGAACGACTTGAACCCCTAGTCAAAAATGAAATAGTCAAAAAAACCGACGATTACACCCGCAAAATCAAAACCCCTCGTGATTTAAATCAAACCATTGTTTCTGCTGCTAATGCGAGGGATATCTGTGTCAAGTCCAGTTGGCCCGAGGATAAACCGCGCCAAAAAATTGTCTTCTCACGCTGTCTCCAGGCTGCTGACGGCGTTTTTCCCGGTTTATGGGTAATGTTGGATCGAGAAGATATCGCCGTCCGGGTTGCTAGTGTCCGTTATAATCAATTCCTCTTTTTACCCACACCTCACCCGATGATTCTCTGGATTACTGTCCTCTATCATCGTCAATGGGGCCCCCGCTGGTTGCCTTGTTATTTGGACTTAAAAACCCCTCAAGGTCAAAAAATGACCAAAACCCTCGCCGAAGCCGGTCAATACTGGATTTTATTTTTCCCCCTCGAAGGCAGCAACATCTGTGAAAATGTGATCAACGCTAATATTCCCGCCAATCAATGCCAAATTTTGCAGCAATGGGTGACAGATAGTCAATCGGGCCAGGGTGGCAACCCGCAAATTAGCAAGCGGATGTTAAAACAGAAAATCGAGCAACTTAAACCCCAGATTCTGGCCAAATTAGAGTCAGAACTGGCCGGGCAGCCCTAAAAAATCAGGGGGGTATGATGAGTTGCTGAAACGGATGTAATTTTGGGGTAATCGATGAATATGCCCCATAACAGCGCAGTCGAGCGGACAGCGGACGGGACTAATATTTGTGTATATTGCCAAAGCTATCTGCCGCTCTTCACTTTCGCTATTAGCCATCATCCATTCCCAATGCCTACTTCTGTATTATAAGTTGGGTACTATTTTTGTAGATAGTGCAGAAATCTACAGGAGATCAAGTATTGACATCCTCGCCGCCCTAAAAGTGCGGCGATTCCTAAACCTCACGATTTAAGTTTCTGCTTCCACCACCGTCGCATACCACAGTTAAAAAACCATGTACTGTCTTACACAGAGTCCACAGACTTTCGCCCCATTTCA
>NZ_JASJFB010000470.1:0-2243 GCF_030065455.1 Microcystis sp. M53602_WE12
CGTCGTCATCCCCAAAAACCAATGCGTCAAGTGGTAATTTATCTGCGACGCAGCGATTCTCCCCTAGTGCAAGAAAATACCTTCCGTCTGGGGGAAACCTTTCATTCTTTTCAAGTCAACCCGGTTTATTACCCTTTGCCGTCCTCAGCAATACCGATGATCCCGAACAGGTGTTAAGTCAGCTGTCCCGTTCTCTAGAAACTATCTCTCAAAAACAGGTGCAAAGCAATCTCGCTGCCGCTACCAGTATTCTCGCTGGGTTAGTATTAAATCGAGAGACGATAAAAAAAATCCTTCGGAGTGACATTATGAGAGAATCCGTCATCTATCAAGATATTTTAGAGGAAGGCAGAGAGGAAGGCAAAGAGGAAGGTAAAGAAGAAAAAGCCCGACAAATTGCTCTAAAAATGCTATCTGCTGGTTTTCCTATCTCAGAAATTGCCCGATTTACTGATTTATCCCCCGACGCGATCGAAGAATTACAATCGAGAGACGATAAAAAAAATCCTTCGGAGTGACATTATGAGAGAATCAGTCATCTATCAAGATATTTTAGAGGAAGGCAGAGAGGAAGGAGCATTAACCGCTAAATTAAACTCTATTCCCCGTTTATTGGCTTTAGGGTGAAGTGTAGAACAAATTGCCCAAGCTTTAGACTTAGATATTGAACAAGTACCACAAGTCATTGAGGGACAAAATTGAGTGAAAACGGACAGTATTTTCTATCGTCTCTTTCAGACTTTTCCTGAAAGTTTCTTTGATTTGCTGAATCTTCCCCCTGAAACCGTCAATCATTATCAATTTTCCTCCCTAGAAGTTAAACAACTCGCTTTTCGTTTAGATGGGGTCTTTCTTCCTGATAACCTTAATGAACCGATTTACTTTGTTGAGGTACAATTTCAAAAAGATGAACGGTTTTACTCGCGCTTTTTTAGTGAAATATTTCTCTATTTTCATCAAAGTGAGAGTAATAACAATTGGCAAGGGGTGATCATTTATCCTCATCCTGGAATTGAAAATAGTCCCAAATCTCGTTATCAAGAATTCTTTGAGTCAGGACGGGTTAACTGTTATTATCTGAATCAATTAGATGAGGGGGATTCTCTGGGGGTAAAAGTGTTACAATTAATTGTGGAATCGGAACCAAACACCTTAGCCCAAGGAAAAGAACTGATTCAACAAGTTAGACAACAATTTCAGGAGTCTTTAAAAGGACAGGACATTCTAGAATTAATTGAGACAATTCTCATTTATAAATTACCGAAATTAAACCGTAAGGAGATAGAAGCTATGTTTAGTTTAAGTGATTTAAGAGAAACTAAGGTTTATCAAGAAGCTTTAGAGGAAGGCAGAGAGGAAGGCAGAGAGGAAGGCAGAGAGGAAGGCAGAGAGGAAGGCAGAGAGGAAGGCAGAGAGGAAGGAGAATTATCGGCTAAAAAAAGCCTAATTTTGCGTCAGCTAAACTTAAAACTAGGTTCTATTCCTTTAAAGGTAGAACAAAAAATTAAACAGTTAAATCCTAATCAATTGGATAATTTAGCTCTTGCTTTATTGGATTTTTCGGATTTAGAAGATTTGCACCAATGGTTAAATTAATAGGATGAAGTACAGTCGTCAACCCAACATATAAGATTAGCTTACTGCTACCCAGTGCCTTCGGCATCGCACTAATAATTTTTGATCATTAATTCTCTACCAGATGCCGCCGCTCCTTGTTTATAATTATTCATGCCATACTGAAGATTCCACTCGATAATATGGGCAAAATCAAAGAGTTTTCTGATCTCTGGACAATCATCGTAGGTAATTAACCATTTAGCCTGACATTGACGCATATGATCGGCAAAGCGTTGATGATCGAAGCTGGTATGTAAATTCCCTCTTACGCCGTATAAACGGGATTTTGTGGCACTATAGTAGGGGGGATCGAGGAAGATAAAAACTTCTTTTCCCTCTTGAAATAATAATTCTTCGTAGTCTTGGTTAGTAATTTTGACCGATGCTAATAACGGCGCAATTTGCGTTAATCTGGCAATTGATGAATCAGTAAATCTACTGTTAAAAGCCGCTTGGGAATAACCCCCGGAATCGACTGTTCCCGAAAAAGTCATCCGATTTAAGATAAAAAAACGCACCGCTTTCTCAAAGTCGGTTAACTTTAAATCTTCCCTTGTCAAATCTTGAAATAATTCTCGTCCCTTATCATATTTCTGTTTAATTTCTGTTATTTTTGCTACCAAAAA
>NZ_JASJFB010000350.1:0-2029 GCF_030065455.1 Microcystis sp. M53602_WE12
ATAAATTCTCTCTAGCATTTTCTGGCTCTCGGGGTTTAGGTCTCTAATCAATCTCATTGTATTTTCCT
Source organism: Microcystis sp. M53602_WE12 (assembly GCF_030065455.1). NCBI lineage: Bacteria > Bacillati > Cyanobacteriota > Cyanophyceae > Chroococcales > Microcystaceae > Microcystis > Microcystis sp. M53602_WE12. Next base: position 69 of record NZ_JASJFB010000350.1, read on the forward strand.
GCTGCTTCGTTTTTTTATGTATTATACTTCTTAATTTTTTATTTGGGTAATTAATTTTGCATGACTACTTATCTTTTCAAAAGTAGTGACTATGGAGCCATGGTTTCTCTGGCGGAAGCTCGAAATTTGTCAGAGTTCGGACAAGATGGTAAAATCGGATTTTTTCATCGAGAGCCGCTGACCTTTTGGACCTGTAATGATTATAGCGGTTTTTTCCCGAGAGATTGGTGTATTTTTAACCCCTTCAAGAGAAAATTTTTCCTCTTACCACCTCAAATTCTACTCGGACTAGCCTTGCCGATTATCCTCTATTATCGCTCCCATTTTTCTCTAGTGGAACGAATCACGAGCGCACGATTTATCCTGCCACAAATTTTGCTTTCCTCGATCGCCTTTTATCTAATCTCTCACGCTGTCCTCTTCAAGCTATATTTACCGCAAAGATACACGGAACATAGCCTAAGGATAGTTTTCGCTATTGCGGGGGGAATCGCTTTATCGATGCTGATCGATAAACTGTTAGAATGGGGGGCTAAAAAGACTATAGCAAGTGGAATAACCATCATTATCTTTCTCCTACTTCAAGTAGCAATGATTTATTCCTACCTGCCGATTCTTTATTTCAATCGAACTCGCTCGCTCTTGCTGACTGGACTGATGGTCATCCAAATATTAGGATTACTTTATTTTGTCGGAAGAGATAGAAAAAAAACACTTCCCGCAAGAGAAGTTTGCTTATCGAGAGTTTTTTTAACCTATATAATGCTCATCGTTATTGCGGTATCCGCACTACTGTATCCGCTCTCTCTGAAAAAATACTATTTTTTCCCAAAAGTTAGCTATATTACGGGAAAAGAACCGGAGCTTTATCAGTTTTTAGCTAAACAGCCGAAAGATAGTCTCGTGGCTTCTCTCTCCCTAGAGGGTGATAATATTCCCTCCTTTGCCCTGCGTCCCGTGTTTGTCCACCGAGACTCCTTAGAACCCTATAACTTGTTATTCTATGAAAAACTTCGCCAAAGATATATCGACTTGATCGAGGCCCAATATAGTCCCGATCTGACTGCCGTGCAGAACTTTATCCAGAAAAATAACATTCGTTTTTGGTTACTCGATCGCTCCGCTTTTTCCCCAGACTACCCAATCGATAAAGTTGGCCTTCAATCCTTTGGATCGGTAACTTCTGATGCGGTAGAAAGACTGCAAGCGGGAACCCCCCTCGTTTTATCCCAGTTAAGCAAGAGTTGTTCGGTTGTCGAATCAAAAAATATTATCCTCTTAGATGCTTCATGTATTCTCGATGCAAAAAACCCGGTTCGGTAGTTGCGCGGGGAGTAGATAACTTCAGTTCGGGTTAAGGAGATTTTGCCATGACTTCCAGGAAAGAATAGGGCTGACTGGCTGAGGTAAAATTAGGGTTTCGGCTTATCCTGAACTCAGGTTAGTTATGACATGGCAATTCTACAAAACCGCCTAATTTGATAGCTTTTTACTATCCTCCGATGCTGCCGCTTCTAGGCTGGTAATTGCGGTTTCTGCCGTCAAAATAGGAGGAACATCACTTAAACTAGCAGTTTGATAAACCTGTTCATTTCCAGCAAATAAATTGCTCATATCTTGAGAATAATTAGAAGCGATCGATAATAAAGCTCCGGCAAAAATATAAAGAGGTAACGGTAAAATAAACCCCTTGGCCCATTGATAAAACTCCACCAACAAAAATAACAAAACACAACCCACAACCCAGACTTTCATCGCACTTTTTCCCTATTTTTACGAGAAAAGGTGAGCAAAAAGCCCACCCTGTATTTAACTAATTCCAGTGAGAATTTATTCGATCACGGGAGCGATTAACTCGCGTCTTTCCCCCGAAATAACTTTCACCTTACCTTCCTCATCGATATCGACCATGGCAGTATCCCCATCAGAAACCCGTCCGGAGAGAATTTCCTCAGCCAGAA
>NZ_JASJFB010000447.1:0-2918 GCF_030065455.1 Microcystis sp. M53602_WE12
CGATCCCCCCTTAGTCTCCCCTTGATAAGGGGGGTGGGGATCCCCCCTTAGTCTCCCCTTGATAAGGGGGGTGGGGATCCCCCCTTAATCCCCCCTTGATAAGGGGGGTGGGGATCCCCCCTTAATCCCCCCTTGATAAGGGGGGCATCTGATAATTTTTAACGCCTACCTACTTAACCCTCTCGATGGAGAAATTGTCTATCAACTCTCTTAATCTCATCCTTCATAGATATCGGAGAAATATTCATGGTATCCGCACCAGAAAGACCCTTAACAGAGCAAAATCCCCTTTCTCAAGACGAACTCTACAAAACCCATGCCTATTGGCGCGCTTGTAACTATTTAGCTGTAGGTATGATTTATCTGCGCGATAATCCCCTGCTCAAAGAACATCTTAAACCAGAACACGTTAAGTATCGTTTACTTGGTCACTGGGGAGCAAGTCCGGCCTTAAGTTTTACCTACGTTCACCTCAACCGTTTAATCAAAAAATACGACCTCGATATGATTTTTATGGCCGGTCCTGGCCATGGGGCGCCGGGGGTACTCGGTCCGGTTTATCTAGAAGGAACCTATTCGGAAATTTACCCCGATAAAAGTGAAGACGAGGAAGGATTACAAAAATTCTTTAAACAATTTTCTTTTCCCGGTCACATCGGCAGTCACGTCACCCCCGAAACCCCCGGTTCTATCCATGAGGGCGGCGAACTGGGTTATAGTGTTTCCCATGCCTACGGTTCTGTTTTTGACAATCCCGACCTAATTACGGCCGTGGTGGTGGGTGATGGGGAAGCTGAAACCGGTCCCCTTGCCACCGCATGGCACTCGAATAAATTCCTTAACCCGATTCGCGATGGTGCGGTACTGCCAATTTTAAACTTAAACGGTTATAAAATCGCTAATCCCACCATTCTCTCCCGTATTTCGACCCACGAGTTAGAAAGTCTCTTTGTCGGTTACGGTTACACTCCCTACATCGTCGAATGTAAGGAGGATGAAGACCTCATGCACTGCCATCAAAAAATGGCCGCTACCCTAGAACACTGTATCAATCAGATTCGCTCCTATCAACAGGAAGCTCGCAGCACAGGAGTGGCTAAACGTTACCCCTGGCCGATGATTATCCTCCGGTCTCCCAAGGGTTGGACGGGTCCGAAAAAGGTTGATGGTCATAAAGTAGAAGGATTCTGGCGCGCTCACCAAGTCCCCATGGGTGCCATGCAGGAAAACCCCGAACACTTGAGAAAATTAGAGGAGTGGATGAAAAGCTATAACCCGGAGGAATTATTTGACTATACCACGGGTAAATTTAAGCCAGAATTTAAAGAACTCGCTCCTAGGGGTCATCGTCGCATGAGTGCTAATCCGCACGCTAATGGCGGATTGGTGCGTAAAGACCTAAAAATGCCCGATTTTCGTCAGTATGCCGTAGATGTCACCCACCCGGGCCAAGTGGAAGCAGAAAACACGGGAGTGATGGGGGTATTTTTGCGGGATGTAATGCGAAATAATATGACTAATTTTCGCGTTTTTGGTCCCGATGAAACTGCTTCTAATCGTTTAGCAGCTCTCTATGAAGTGACTAAAAAAGCTTGGTTAGCTGATACCTATCCGGAGGATTTAGATGGTAGTCAATTATCTCCCGATGGTCGTGTGATGGAGATGCTGAGTGAACATACTTTAGTCGGTTGGTTAGAGGGTTATTTATTATCCGGTCGTCACGGTTTATTTCACTCCTACGAAGCTTTTGCCCACGTTATCGATTCCATGTTCAACCAACACGCTAAATGGCTCGATATCTGCAAAAATCATGTGCCTTGGCGCGCTTCTGTTTCCTCTTGGAATCTGTTATTATCCTCGGTGGTTTGGCGGCAGGATCACAATGGTTTTAGTCACCAAGACCCCGGTTTTATCGATTTAGTAACCAATAAAAGTGCCGACGTGGTGCGGGTTTATCTTCCCCCCGATGGTAACTGTTTATTAAGTGTGGCTAATCACTGTCTCAAGAGTAAGGATTACACTAATATTATCGTTGCTGATAAACAGAAACACCTGCAATACTTGACCATTGAAGAAGCAATTAAACACTGCACCAAAGGTATCGGTATTTGGGATTGGGCAAGTAACGATGATGACGGAATCAATCCCGATGAACCGGATGTAATTATGGCTTGCTGTGGGGATATTATCACTAAAGAATCCCTGGCAGCAACGGCAATTCTGCGGGAGGAATTCCCTTACTTAAAAGTTCGCTTTATCAATGTGGTTGATCTGTTTAAATTACAGTCGGAAAGTGAACACCCTCACGGTTTATCGGAACGGGATTTTGATAGTTTATTTACCACTGATAAGCCAATTATTTTTAATTTTCACGGTTATCCTTGGCTGATTCATAAACTGACCTACCGTCGCAGTAATCAGGAACGTATTCATGTGCGCGGTTACAAAGAAGAAGGGAATATTAATACTCCCCTAGAATTAGCGATTCGTAACCAAGTTGATCGTTTTCATTTAGTAATTGATGTCATTGATCGCGTGCCAAAATTAGGTTCTGCTGCTGGTCATGTGAAAGAACGGATGAAAAATGCTATTATCGATAATCTCGATTATGCTTTTACCAATGGCATCGATAAGGACGAGATTACTAACTGGAAATGGCCCTATTAATTAGGCTAGAAAGTGGTTTAGGTGATGATAATTTATTAGTTTACCGATAAATTTCATCTTCCTATTCCACCTAAATAAAATATTCTTTATTTTCTACAGGGTGAGAGTATCTCCAGCAATTCCAAATTCAAACGGTAGTGTAGGATACAGAATTGATTTCGCTTCTGTCCCTCAAAATAGAGTGAACGAGTTGCCCATTGGGTTTTGCAGGAATGGAAGTCCAAGATTTGAGTTTTATAGGGATGCTGAGC
>NZ_JASJFB010000716.1:0-2099 GCF_030065455.1 Microcystis sp. M53602_WE12
TTATTAACAGACCTAGTTAGAATAGAGTACAGACACACACATCTTAACCCAATGAAAGCGAGGTATCAATACCGTATTTACCCAACAGACCAACAAAAGAGGCTTTTGTCTCAGTTGTTTGGGTGTGTGCGTGTTGTCTGGAACGATACCTTAGCTTACTGTCAAGAACTCTATCGACAAGGGGAGAAAAAGCCAAAATATACCGAGTTATCTAAAAGACTAACTCAAGTCAAAAAAACAGAAGAAAAACAGTGGTTAACCGAGGTTTCTTCTATCCCTTTACAGCAGTCTTTGAGAGACTTAGAGACAGCCTATTCTAACTTTTTTGCATCTTGCAAGGGAGAAAGAAAAGGAAAGAAAGTCAAACCTCCTAAATTTAAGAAGCGTAAATCTAAACAATTAGCAAGATTTACCGATAATGGTTTTACCGTTAACCAACACTGCGTTACTTTAGCGAAAATCGGTGATCTAAGAATAGTTTGGAGTCGTCCATTACCTTCTAAACCTTCTAGCGTCACCGTGATTAAAGATGCGGCGGATCGCTATTTTCTCAGCTTTGTTGTCGAGATTCAGTCCGAAATACTTCCCAATAATGGGGAGTCAGTGGGAATTGATCTAGGGATTGCTGCCTTTGCTACCCTCTCAACAGGAGAAAAGATAGACGCACCGAAACCGTTAAAGAAACGATTAAAACGACTAAGAAAAGCACAGAAAAACCTTTCTAGAAAACAGAAAGGAAGTAAACGACAGGAAAAAGCTAGGAAACGAGTAGCTAAAATCCACGCAAAGATTAAAGACACTCGTACTGATTTCTTGCATAAACTATCCACTAGAGTTGTTCGTGAAAATCAAACGATAATTTTAGAGGATTTAAACACATCGGGAATGGTTAAAAATCGCAAGTTATCCCGTGCTATATCAGATTTGGGATGGCGTTCTTTTCGAGATATGCTATCGGCAAAATCTGATAAATATGGGCGTGATTTTCGGATAATTTCCCGATGGGAGCCAACGTCTCAGCGATGTTCCTGTTGTGGGAATATCGGCGGTAAGAAAGCATTAAATATCCGTGAGTGGGAATGTCTTTTTTGTGGGACTTTCCATGATAGGGACGTGAACGCCGCAATTAATATCAAGGTCGCCGGTGGGCAATCGGAGACCTCAAAAAACGGACGCAGAGGAAGGTGTAAGACTTCTGTTAAAGAAGCAGCATCCCGTGAAGCGTCAACCCATCCAAAGATCGTTCAATTAAGTTTGTTTGATCTGTAGGGAATCGCCGTCCGTTTACGGCGGTGAGGATGTCAATGATCTTGTTTTACAAACAGTAGCAGAAGGATAGGGGAGAGTATTGTTCACTTTCGGGATCAGCCGAAACCCTTGTTTTTTGCGATCCCTTGCCCGTCACCATGAGTTAATAATAACTGCCAGATTTGCGATGATGGATGGCGGTTAAACCCTGGTGTAAAACCCTGCCTTTTTCTGCGATCACATAAAGCAGCCAATGATCACCGCACTCCATTCGTTGTTCTACCCGACATTCCAGATAAGCGAGCGCTTCGGCCAGAATCGGCCCACCGTTCTCAGCTTTAGTGGTTTCGATATTAGCAAAACGATCTTCTCCGGGGGAAAAAGGTTTAAGAAAATGCTTCATTAAAGCCAAATGTTGACCTTCTTGGAGGATATTAAGGACAAAAGGCGTACCGCTATAAAGCAGAGACTCGATCGCTCGTTCTTTCGCCACGGCAATAGTCAATCCGGGGGGGGTGAACGTCGCTTGCGACACCCAAGAGGCTAACATGGCGCCGCGCAATTCCCCCAATTCGCAGGTGACGATACAGAGAGAACCCACCAAACGGCCCAGGGCTTGCGATCGCCGATCGCTTTGGGATTGGTTAACATTAGTTTTCGGTTGTCTGCTTTTGCGAGCTTTTTTGACTGCTTGAGCGAAATCGGTTCCCGCTTCCTCACAGGTCTTTAAAATTGCCTCCGTGGGCTTAAATTTAACCCGAATTGGCTCAAAACCGAAGCGATAACCGCCATCCCGGAATTTACCTTCCAAAAGATCGATCGCTTCACCACTCCAACCGTAGGAGCCAAAA
>NZ_JASJFB010000844.1:0-5048 GCF_030065455.1 Microcystis sp. M53602_WE12
CTCGATTTAAATATCTGTCATGGCAAACCTTGCCTTCGAGGATTGCGTTATCCTGTTGAATTTATCCTAGAATTACTTAGTTCTGGCATGAGTATCGAAGATATTTTAGCCGACTACGATGATTTGGAACGGGAGGATATTCTAGCGGCGTTATTGTTTGCCACTCGATTAACTCAGGTAAAAAGCATCTACCAAATTGCACCATGAACTTTTTAGTCGATGCCCAATTGCCAGTTCGTTTAGCCCGTTTTTTGCAAGCTGCTGGTCATGATACAATTCATACTAAAGATTTACCCCAACAAAATGCCACGACAGATACAGAAATTAACGCTCTTTCAATTAAACAAAATCGTATTGTTATTACCAAAGACACAGATTTTCTCGATTCATTTTTGATTAATCAAGAACCTTATAAGCTTCTGCTAGTGACTACGGGTAACATTACGAATGTTGAATTAGAAGCATTATTTCAGAATAATCTACCCCAAATAAAAGCACTTTTTACTCAACATTCCTTAATAGAAATGAGTCGCAACTCAATCATCGTTCATCAATAATTTTACGCGGGGTGCTGTGTATGGTTTCATCAGTTCATCTTATGGCTTCTGGCTGGGATTTAGCAGTTAATAACCGCAATGGTCAACTCGCTCTTGTGGTTGAGGTCAAGTGCAAAACCAACGTATCCCAAGAATGGGCGGCAAAACTCCGACGCAATATTCTGGCACACGGTACTTTTGCCAAGGCTCCCTATTTTTTGCTGGTCTTTCCTGACAGATTTTACTTATGGAGTAATGTTGGGGCTTTTCAGGAGCAGAGTGAACCTAGTTATATGATTGATGCCAGTCCCATTCTTCAGCCTTATTTTCAACGAGCAGGGGTAACGAATGACCAAATTAGTAGGCAAAGTCTTGAACTAATTGTTGCTTCTTGGTTGGGAGAGATTATTCATTCTGAAAAGCCGCCTGAAGCTCTCGATGATTCTCAGCGTTGGTTGATTGATTCAGGGTTGTATGCTGCTTTAGCTGGGGGAAAATTTCAGCGTGAGGCAGCGGCGTGAATATCTATGTTGAAACAAATTTTGTTTTAGAGCTAACCTTCGAGCAAGAGCAGTGTCTAAGCTGTGAGCAGATTCTGCAACTTTGTGAAACAGGACAAGCCAAACTAATTATTCCAGCATATAGTCTAGCTGAACCTCACGAAAAACTGACTCGTCAAGCAAAGAGTCGTCGGGAACTTCAACAGTTACTAGATACTGAGTTACGTCAACTTTCACGCACAGCTTCTTATGCAAGTCGGATCAAGAGTATTCAAGATATTGCTAGTTTAATGGTGCAAAGCAATGAAGAAGAACGACATCGTTTTAATAAATATCGAGAACGCCTCCTCAAGGTAGGAGAAATTGTGGCACTTACTGCTGATATTTTAATCGAAGCAGCATCTTATGAAAAGATATATGATTTAACGCCACAAGATGCTCTTGTCTATGCCTCGGTACTTCATCATTTACGACGTTATCAGCCACAGCAGGCGTGTTTTTTGAATCGAAACTCAAAAGACTTTGATAGTCCTGACATTGTTGAAGAACTGAATCAATTCAACTGTAGGATGATTCCCCGATTTGATCGTGGTTACAGTTTTCTTCAGTCGCAGTTATCGTCCTAGTAGCTGAGATCAAGCTTTTCGGTTGAGTTGAGCGCTTTAATACTTAGGAGAAAACTGCTCGATTCAATAATTTGAGCGAAACCCAACATTCTTTAACGACATCGTAAGAATCATTGATTGTGCCTCATTTCCTCAAGGTTTCCTTCCCATTTAAGCTTACCTTTAAAGGCTTTAATTTTCTCCTGTTGTTTGAGCCGAATCAAAGTCTTAAGACCCAATTCAACAACTTCTTGTTTAGTCTTTAAACCAGTAGCTTTAAGAGCATCAGCCATGAGTTGGTCATCAATGATAATGTTAGTCATCATCCTATCCCTAGTTGTGTATAGTAGATTGTTAATATACACATTATATAGGGTTTGCTGAATAAATGTGAGATGTAAGCAAGGTAGAGATTTTGTGGCTTTTCTCGCAAAACAGGTGCAAGATTGTGAGAGAATCGTCGTTCAAAATCTTGCGTCTTTATCGGCCCGCGTCCTGTAGGGGCGAAGCATTCGGACAATAACCTATCGGTGAAACTGTAGATTTTCTATCCGAATGCTTCGCCCGTACTTTTTGCCGCATACCCTACTTAGGAGAAAACTGCTCGATTCAATAATTTGAGCCAAAACCCAACATTTTTAAAGACATCGGTGCAGTTTCCCGCAAGCGTCGCTCATTTTTGATAGACAAAAGTTATTGCTGTCACCCCAAACACAAGTTTACTGTCTCACCCGCCAAATTTTGATAGTTTTGTCAGCACTCCCACTAGCTAAATAGCGACCATCGGGACTATATGCTACTGAGAAAACTGTCTCAGAATGACCGGTAAGGGTACGCAATTCGTTTCCCGTTGCTACCTCCCAAATTTTGATAGTTTTGTCCTGACTCCCACTAGCTAAATAGCGTCCATCGGGACTATATGCTACTGACCTAACTACCTCAGAATGACGAGTAGGGGTACGCAATTCTCTTACCGTTGCTACCTCCCAAATTTTGATAGCACCGTCACCAATCCCACTAGCTAAATAGCGGCCATCGGGACTATATGCTACTGATAAAACCCCCTCGGAATGACCAGTAAGAGTACGCAATTCTTGTCCCGTTGCTACTTCCCAAATTTTGATAGTTTTGTCACTACTACCACTAGCTAAATAGCGGCCATCGGGACTATATACTACTGACCAAACCCCTTTAGAATGACCAGCAAGAGTACGCAATTCTTTTCCCGTTGCTGTCTCCCAAATTTTGATAGTTTTGTCCGAACTACCACTAGCTAAATAGCGGCCATCGGGACTATATGCCACTGACCAAAACGTCATATAATGACCAGTAAGGGTACGCACTTTTCCCGTTGCCACCTCCCAAATTTTGATAGTTTTGTCAAGACTCCCACTAGCTAAATAGCGGCCATCTGGACTATATGCCACTGACCAAACCGTCATAGAATGACCAGTAAGAGTACGCAATTCTGTTCCCGTTGCTGTCTCCCAAATTTTGATAGTTTTGTCCGAACTACCACTAGCTAAATAGCGGCCATCGGGACTATATGCTAGTGAATAAACCTGGCCAGAATGACCAGTAAGGGTTTTATCTACAGGTGAAACTGGCGGAGAAGGATTAATCTTAGGAATAACTGGCGGTTGTTTTTGAGTTACAACAGGCTGCGGATTTGCTGCTGGTGGAGATGGTCTATTAGGAGTTATAGTAGGTAACTTTAATTGCCGTTCAATCTCATCCAAACGCTGTAAAATAACCCTAGTATTAGCCGGTCTATTCTTTGGCAATCTTCCCATCAACTCATCAATAAAATCCAACAATAACGGGTGAATATTTTCCGTTTCTTCTCGCCAAGCTAAAACATCATTAACCGCATCATAAATTTCTAAGGGATGTTTTCCGGTTAATAAATGTACAAAAGTTCGTCCTAAAGCATGAAAATCTGATTGAATCACTGCTTGGCCATGTTGTTGTTCATTGGGTGTATATCCAGCTGAGGTAATACCTGTCACCTGTTGACCTTTTACCTTTTGATGATAGGTTTGGGTTTCTTCCCTTGCTGTGCCAAAATCAATTAACACCAACTCGCCACTATTCCGCAGCATAATATTAGGGGGTTTAATATCTCGATGCAGCCAATTCTGTTGATGAATTTTATCCAGAATTAAAGTAATTTCTCTCAGCCATTTAAAAGCCCGTTTTTGACTTAATTTATCATACTGCTTTAGCCACTGTTCTAAATTAATCCCCTCCACTTTTTCCATAACTAAACAGTGTAATATTTTCCCTTCTCTCGTGGAATATTGAAAATAGGTATCTGCGCGAGGAACACCGGTGACATTTTGACGACTCAACTCTAATAAAACGTCATATTCCCGTTTAAATAATTCCACTGCCTTCGGGTCATTATTCCATTTTTCTTGTAATACCTTGAGGATTTTGGCTGTAAAACCCTCAAAAGCCTCATAAACAATGCCAAAACCAGTCGTATCACTCAATAACCGACTTACCCTATATTTACCATTTAACAACAACTCAGAGCCGCAACTTTGACAGTAACGAGTATTCGAGTTATTATTGCTCGGATGGTCTGGTTGAGAACAATCGGGATTAATACAGTAACAGGGTTTCATCTCGGCTATCAGTTATTTTATTGAGTGAATAATTGAAAGTTTTCCCTTACCTGTCTTTGAAGGCATTTTATCATAAGTAAGTAGGCGTTAAAAATTATCAGATGCCCCCCTTATTAAGGGGGATCCCCCCGCCTATCGGCACCCCCCTTATCAAGGGGGGCAGGGGGGATCGGCACCCCCCTTATCAAGGGGGGCAGGGGGGATCGGCACCCCGCTTATCAAGAGGGGCAGGGGGGATCGAACCTAAAATCCATTTTTAATTTAATTATAACCAGCTACTTAAGTAAGCTAAAACGGATTTTAACCGCCTATCTTTAGATTAGCTGTCTCGGAGTCTCGACTAGGAAATTAATTTTGCACGACTACTTAACTAACACTCCATTCAGAAAAATTTCGGCAATACCTTCGGCCATTTCTTGTAAAGCTAAGGGGGAAGCATTACTATCTAAAATAGTTTCACTGGAAAAACCGGCAATTGCGAACATTCCTAGAAAAACCTGGGCGACAATTTTCGGATTCATGGGACGATAGACACCACGATCGATCGCTGTTTGAAAAAAAGCCTCGGCCACATCGGTCATTTTAGCAATTACCTCCGATTGAATTCGCTCTTTTAATTCGGGATGAAATTGCGCCTCTATAAAACAAACTCGCAATAAATCGCTATTTTCTCGCATTCTCAACACCCTACGTCGCATCACCTGCGCTACCGCTTTATAACTGCCCATTTCGCTCAATTCCGTCAGCAAGTCGGTGAGAATATCCACCCATCCCCTA
>NZ_JASJFB010000538.1:0-2600 GCF_030065455.1 Microcystis sp. M53602_WE12
CAGTTTTGAGATTTTACCCGGTCAAACCGTTGCCCTCGTCGGTCGGAGCGGTTCGGGAAAAACCACGATCTCGAAATTACTGATCGGCCTCTATCCCCCCACCGACGGGAAAATCTCGATCGACGGTTACGATCTGAGTACGATCGCCCTCAGTTCCCTCCGGCAACAGGTGGGAGTCGTCGATCAGGATACTTTTCTCTTCGGTTCCACGATTCGGGAAAATATCAGTTTAGGTCATCCCGATCACCCCCTAGAAAATGTGATCGAAGCGGCGAAATTAGCGGGAATTCATGACTTTATTCAATCACTGCCGATGGGGTACGAAACTCAAATCGGCGAGGGTGGAGGGCTACTTTCCGGGGGACAGAGACAACGGATCGCCATCGCTCGATCGTTGATGGGAGAGCCGCGGTTATTAATCCTCGATGAAGCCACTTCCCACCTCGATACGGAATCGGAACGGATTATTCAAACAAATCTCCAGAAAATTCGGCAGAATCGCACCATGGTGATTATCGCCCATCGCCTCTCTACGGTGCGGAACGCGGATTGTATTCTCGTTCTCGATCGAGGGGTATTAGTCGATAGTGGAACCCATGAAGAATTAATGGCCCGTCCCGGTATTTACCGTAATTTGAACTCTAATCAATTGAGTGAATAACTATGACAACCAATCTAGACAGAGAGCGCGATAACTGGTCTTTCCATACCAAAGAATTGATCGATACTTTACCCCTACCCTGGACGCGTGGTTTACTCTATTTTCTGATTATTTTCGTCTCGATCATTCTCCCTTGGGCGATATTCTCAAAAGTCGATGAAACGGGTGTCGGTCCGGGAAAACTGGAACCCCAAGGGGAAACAGTCAAACTCGACGCAATCACCGCAGGAGAAGTGGAAAAAATCTATGTCCGTGAAGGCCAAGAGGTGAAAGCAGGACAACCGATTTTAACCCTAGATTCCTCATTAATCGGCAAGGAAATACAACAAATCGAGGAGAAAATAGAAGGACAAAAAAGCCGTCTTTCCCAACAGAAACTTGTCAAAAGTCAGTTAGAGATTTCTTTAACCACCCAAAGCCAACAAAATCGCGCGGCAGCAGCGGAAAAAGAAGCCTCGATCGAACAAGCGCGGGAGAATGTGGACGCATTAATCAAGAAGGCCAAAATATCCCTAGAAGAACAACAAGCGCGAGTCAATCAAGCGAAAACCGCCCTCGCACAAAGTCAGACCGATTATCCGATTCTCAAAAGTCGTTATGAAACGGCTTTAAAAGAAGTCGATCGCTACCGAAAAGCGTGGGAGGATGGCGCGATATCGGAGGTGCAATTCATCGAGCGCGAGGACAATGCCAAGGAGCGCCAACAACTCTACGAGCGGGGAAAAGCGGAGGTCAAAGAAAATCAACATAAACTAGCGGAATTAAAAAGTGCCTACCGTCAGACGAGTCAACAAACGAGCGCCGATATCGCCCAAGCGCGTCTGCAATTACAGGAGCGGCAGCGGGGTTATCAAAGTCTCCGCCATTCCAACGAGTTGGCACTCTTAAGGGTACAGGAGCAGATTAACAATCTAGACACGGAGATCGCAACACTGGCATCGGAAATCGCCCAAAGCGAGAGCCAACGGCAAGCGCTCCAAATCCAACTAAGTCAGAGGGTTTTAAAGGCGAATACCGACGGCACGATCTTTTCATTACCGATTAAACGCGCGGGTGCGGTGGTGCAGTCGGGAACGCGGGTTGCGGAGATAGCACCGAAAGGATCGCGGTTTATTCTCAAGGCAGAAATGCCCACAGATCAAAGTCAATTTCTCCGCGCCGGTATGCCGATAAAAGTCAAGTTCGATGCCTATCCTTTTCAGGATTACGGCATTATCGGCGGCAAGATCACCAAGAAATCACCGACGGCGATCGAAAAGGAAACGCCCAACGGAAAAATTAACGTTTTCGAGCTAGAAATTCAACTCGATCGCTCCTGTATTCAAAAGGGAAATCAATGTATTCCCCTCAATCCGGGGGATACGGCTACCGCAGAGGCGATCGTCCGTCAGCGTCGGGTGATCGATTACATCCTCGATCCCTTTAAGGATCTGCAAAAAGACGGGTTAAAACTGTAGTTTTTTTAGGTATCGAAGCCAAATTACTTACACCCCTCCCTAACCCTCTTGCCTATCTCAACTAGGAAATTAATTTCGCATAACTGTTTCAGGAGTCATTATGTCCCATAGTATCACCATCACCAATCAAGACCTTATCCAACAGCTTAAGCTATCGGGGAAAGTTCCCGAAATAGTCGAGGGAATTATCGCTCGGAAAATCATCACCGAAACTGCCACGGCAGCGGGGATTAAAAACACAACTGCCGAGTTACAACAGGCGGCCGATCAATTCCGTCTCGCCAAAGGATTACATAACGCCAAAGATACATGGAATTGGTTGCAAAAACAGGGCTTATCCCTAGACGATTTCGAGGCGATCGTTGGCTCTTCGGTAATTGTTATGCAATGGACGGGGGTTATAAGGGATGGAACCCTTATATAGAAAGGCATTTAGCGATTTTTGTCAATTGTTTTTTATCTAGAGCGAACTAATCAATTAA
>NZ_JASJFB010000858.1:0-5023 GCF_030065455.1 Microcystis sp. M53602_WE12
AGGGCTTGCGGTGTCAGTCTGTAGAGCGACCATAAGACCAGAACAGAGTAAATCTGTTAAGGCAGGTGCGAAAAATCCTTCGGGAAAGAAGCAGAAACCCAAATCGTGAGGTTTGGGAATCACCGTCCGTTTACGGCGGCGAGGATGTCAATCCACAATACCCTCGATTTAGCTTCCGGTGATGCTATCCCCATGGCCTTGACGGCAGCGGCGATCAATGGTTAAAAATAAACAGATGCTGGATCCCCATCCAACATCCGCGTTCTAACTCTGCACACATTTTGCTAAGTCCTCATGATAAGTTAAAAAACGCTTCCTTTTTGGGGGCGTTTTTATTTATTCGATTGAAAAAACCGATGACAATCATTACTAAAGCTGATAAGAAAGTGGGAAGTGGGGTGTAGGGTGTAGGGTGTGGGGTGTGGGGTGTAGGGTGTGGGGTGTGGGGTGTGGGGTGTGGGGAGAATAAAGCTGCCTATTGCCTATTGCCTATTGCCTATTGCCTATTGCCTATTGCCTATTGCCTATTGCCTATTGCCTATTGCCTATTGCCTATTGCCTCCTGACTGACTCCTGACTGACTCCTGATAACTGATAACTGATAACTGATAACTGATGAAAAGATTAGCTTGGTTCGATCGCTTAGTGTTGGCGACTATTTTGGCCTTAATTGCCGGGATATCGTCGATTTTGATCCAGGGAAATCAAGTTCCTACCCGAGGGGAGAATTTTAGCTGGCAAGGACGAAAAATCGGCGTTAGGGACAATTATTTTACTTTAAGTTTTAATCGGCCGATTGACCGTTCAGACATAGAAACCAGCTTGGTGATCAATCCTCCCTTACCGGGTAAAATTAGCTGGGCCGGAGATCGCTTGACCTATACTTTGACAGAATTGCCCATCTACGGCAAAAAATATCAAGTAAAGTTACCTATTGCTCAAGGTGAGGACTTTATCGGCGAATTTTACAGCCACGATCGAGCTTTTGCCTATATTGGGGTCAACCAAGAGGAAAGAGGCCGTTTAATCGTCTGTAATATCATTCAGGGGCCAAATAACGTCACAGAACTGAAAAAAACCATCCTTACCCCTGGGGATCTGGTGGTCACGGATTTTCAAATCTATCCGAGGGGGGATAGAATTTTATTCTCGGCCTTCGATGGCTCTGACTTAGGACGAGACACCCCGAAACAGCAACTTTACACGATTACCACGGGTTTAAATCATGACGAACATGGTCAAAATTTGCCCAGTGGTCGTATAGAAAGGTTTTTAGATGGGAAAACTTATCAAAATCTGCGCTTTGATCTCTCAGATAACGGCAAAACCCTAATCGTGCAGAGAATTAATCATGGGAATCCGGGGGATGCCAGTTTATGGGTAATCAGGGATGATGGACAATCGCGACCGTTAGGAATGCAAGGGGATAATTTTTTACTATCTCCCGACGGTAAAAAAGCGGTTGTCAGTCAAACGGGAGGGGTAGCGGTGATTCCTTTGGATGTCCAAGGGGGAAAACCGCAATTTTTGCCTACCTACGAGAAAATCCTCGCTTTTTCCCGGGATGGTCGCCAAAAACTCATGGTGAAATCAGAACCGGATAATCAGCGATCGCTATTTCTGCTCGACGATCGGGGAGAGTCAAGACTACTATTAAGAACAGCTAATCCGATTATTAGCTGTCAATTTGAACCGCGACAGGAAAAAACCCTTTACTGTCTGAAAAGCGATCTGGTTATGGGCAGCGATGGCAAAGTGAAAGAAGAACCTTTTTTAGGGATTATTGAGCTAAAAACGGGTAAAATGACACCCCTGCTGGCTTTACCTAATTATCGTGACGTGCAGATGAGTATGTCTCCCGATGGCGTGGCCTTATTATTTGATCAGTTAGCAACCACACCCTTTGGAGTCAGAAATGATTTAGTCACCGGGGAGGGGTCGAGCATTGCCGATGGTCGTCTCTGGTTATTACCGCTTCCTGATCAGTTCAGTCCCAATAGCAGCACGAAAATTTTACCTCAAGAACTCAACGCCGGTTTTAAACCCCGTTGGCTGCCCTAATACGGCAGAATTAAGGAGTTAGGAGTCAGTCCCGATGAAAAAATTTTCACCCCCACAGATGAAAGAGGTTTCCTTCCCCACACCCCACACCCTACACCCTACACCCTCTTTCAAGTCAGGAGACAGGAGAGAAATCGTTACCTAATCAGGTGACTCGGAGAATACTGACTCCCGAAAACGAAAACCTCATACCTCACCATTAAGATAAGTGCTATATGCTACTTCAGCGATTTGCTTTTTTATTGCGTCCTAGTGGCGATATCGAGATCGAGCGGGGGATTCGGACTTTATTAGCGATCACAGTGCCGATTATTATCGGTGATATTTTAGATCGGTCAGAAGTGGGGTTAATGGTCGGTTTAGCGGCTCAAACCTTGATTTTAGCTGATGTGGGGGGACTTTACTGCCTGAGAGCGAAAACCCTAGTCGCTACGACTATCGGGATGGCTCTAGCTTTGATTATCGGCACATTAGCCAGTGCTTGGCTAGGATTGACCGTAGTGATAGTTTTTTGTGGGTTGTTTCTAGCGGGTTATTTGACGGTTTACGGGGAAAATGGGGCGTTAGCTGGGGTAGTAATCAGTTTATTGCTGCTTTTGGCCGTTTCTTTGCCATCGGGAGATATGGTCGTCGCTTTACAACGGGCCGGAATCGCTGTGTTGGGAGGGGGATGGACAATTTTTTTAGCCCTGTTTATCTGGCCTTTTCGCCCTAATCAGCCTTTACGTCAGGTAACGGCGGAAAATTTTCAGGGTATCGCCACCTATCTCCGCTCTTTGCCCTTAAACTCTCGTTCTAATGCTCATGAGGAGCCATATTTTGACAAAATCCGCCAGCTGTTGCTACGTTCGAGGAAAACTGTCACCTTGACGCGTCGGGGACGTTGGGGAAAGAATGAGCTGCGGGAATTGTTAATCGTCTTGATTGAAGATAGCGATCGCATTAATACCAGCTTAATTGCGCTGCGAGAATTGCTTCATCTTCATCCCTTGCCACAACTGACCACGGTGGGTATTTTATTAGAAGATATTCTCGTGCAAGTGGCGGAAATTAGCGAAGATATTGCTGGGTTAATTTTGGGTAGAAATAAACAACCGGATTGTGAGCGCTTGCAGCTATTACTCAAGGCGATCGAGCAACAAAAAAACCTGCAAGCTAAAGTTTTAGAAAATGCTCAGGACGATTATAGCAGTTATGTGGCAATTTCCCAATTAAATAATCGTTTAAAAAAATTATTTAAACAGCTAAAAATAGCCAGTGAAACAGCGCAACATTTGCGGCAAAGCGAGGAATTTTCAGATAAAAAGAATCCCTGGCAGCGGAACTTTGAAGGGATAGAAAAAGAGTACGGTCAAGAAAAAGCTTGGTGGGAACCATTAAAATCTAATTTTAATCTAGAATCGCCCCTATTTCGTCATGGTTTACGCTTGGGTTTGGGAAGTGCGCTAGGAGTTTTGATTTACAACAAGCTAGGAATTACCCATAGTTTTTGGATTGGTTTAACCTTAGTTATTGTGTTAAAACCAGATTTTAGCTTGACTTTTCAACGCTTTTTAAATCGGGTGTTTGGCACGATTTTAGGCTCGTTTTTTGTTTTGGCACTGTTGCGAATTATAGATAATCCGCTCTGGTTAGAAGTTATTGGGGTTATTTCTATAGCGATCGCTTTAACTTTGGTGCGATTTCACTATAGTTTAGCCGTATTTTTTATCACAATTTTTGCTTTAATTATCAGTCGTCTCGATACCAGCAATGACGGGATTAATTTAGAGTATATCAGAATAGTTTATACTTTAATCGGTAGTGCTTTAGCTTTTGCACTTTCCTTCGGTTTTTTACGGTTTAATGAAGATGAACGTTTTTCCCTCGCTGCCATTAAAGCATTAGAAGCTAATCAAGTATTTTTTCAGTCAGTTATGGCAGTTTATTTAGGAGAATCATCCTATCAAACTGCAAGTTTATCTTCCCATCGCAATAAAGCTCGACGAGCAAATACAACTATGCAAACGGCCCTACAAAGATTAATTGATGATCCTAGCACACCCTTTCCACAAATGGAACCGGCAATCACTTTAAGTAATTATATTCCTCGTTTTGGTCGCGGGGTGACAGTTTTATTGACGGAATTGGAACAATATCGCGGTAGTCCTCCCCATCCTAATCTGAGTCTGTTCACGCAACAAATAACCCAAGCTTTGACGCAATTAACCCAAGCTTTGCAAGCAAATAATCCTCCTTCTCCCTTACCTCCCCTCGAAGATACTTTAGAAAATATCCTCGATCATTTGCAAGAATTGCGAGAGGAAAGGTTAGTAGAAATTGCCCATCAAAAAGAGGGAACTAATCTCCATAAATATTTAGGGGATTATAATATTGTCACCACGGAACTTGTGGAATTATCCAGTCGTGTGGGGGTAATGAACACAGCAATCGATCGTTTTATTAGAAGTTAAAATTTAGTTATTAAGTAGTTGGACAAAAGTAAAGTTAACTGTGGGGTAAGGAGTCAGTAGCCGGTCGTCGGTCGTCAGTAAGAATTGCGGCAATTTACATTTCTTAAGATAGACAACAGAATTTATGTCCGACTACTTACACAATCAATTCTAAAGCTTGCCAACGGCTAATAGAGTTAATTTTGGCCGCTAACTGGTCCCTGTGTCAATCGACTTTTTTGATTAGGGGTGAAATCGATTTGACCACGTTTAGGATCCTTGGCATCATCTCCGGACGACCAGCTATTGTTCTGACGTTGCCCAAAACCAGAGACTTCCTACCCCACCATGAAGATAGGCTAAGACGCATTTTAACCGCCTATCCTTGAGATTGGCTAAATCTACCCAAATCCCTTTACTGTTGCCTGTTGCCTGTTGCCTCATCTCAACAAGCAATTTAAATTCGCGGGCAGCTTAACTGCTAGATTAGCTGACCAATTTTGTTTAGCTGTTAATTTTTGTAAAAAAAA
>NZ_JASJFB010000886.1:0-10083 GCF_030065455.1 Microcystis sp. M53602_WE12
ACGGAGAAAAAATTCGTCTCCACTGGTTTTGCCAAAGAATTAGCCCTAAAAGCCGGGGGTAAATATTATCATCTACCCCGGGCCACGGAACAAGCGATCGCATCTATGGCGCGAGGGGCAATTGCGGGCCTGTAGCTGGGGTTTGCGGCAAAAAGTTTTTCGGTGGGGGCAGGGTGTGGGGTGTGGGGTGTGGGGTGTGGGGTGTAGGGTGTAGGGAAAGAAACCTCTTTCATCTGTGGGGGTGAAAATTTTTTCATCGGGACTGCCTCCTGCCTTCGTTATTGACTCGAATTTTGCTGATTTTCTGTTTTTTTTCGGTCTGGTGTGAGAGAATCTAGAAAAACTTAACAATAATCAGCAATAAGCGAGAGATATACTACAAACAAACATTAGTAAGTTTTAATTAAGATAACTATGAACTTTCGATTTGGCAAAATCTTGATAGCAGGGGTATTGGCGGTACTTTTGCTAGTAACTTCCTGTGCTAAAGCTCCCTCACAATTTGACCAAGCGCAACAAGAAAGTACCGCTCGCGGGGCGGCGGCAGTGGTGAAAGAATCCACCTCTGGCGGCAGTTTTAATCGGTTTTTCCCGCCTTCTGGGGGAGGATACGAGCGCGTCTATACCCAGGAGAAAAAAGGCTTTGCTGAGGCAAAACTGAAGCAAGATGGCAAAGTTCTGGCTATGTTAGCCATATCTGACATCAGCAATAATCCCGCGGCGGCCAATAAATTCCAAGACAGTCAAACCACAATTAAAGGTTTTCCCTCTGTGGAACAGGGTGCAACCGCCAGCGCCGTTTTAGTCAATAATCGCTATCAAGTCAAGGTTTTATCGCGGGAGCCAGATTTTTCTTCCAGCGATCGCCAAGCTTGGTTAGCTAAGTTCGATTTAGATGGTCTAGCAAAATTAAAGTAAGGAGACATCCGTGAGTAAGCCAATTTTTGAACTGGTGGACGAATTACCGACTAATAATCTCACCGTCAAAGTTCTCAAAACCCTTGATTATGTCGTGCCGGGACAGTGGGATAACCTAGTCGGGTTTAAAAATACGATTATCAAAGTCACCGGCGAAACCGACGAAAGCATGATCCAACAGATTGGCGATCGAGCCGTTTGGTTGTTTAATGATAAATCCCAGGGCTATCAACGGGCGCTCTGGCTCTACCAAACCATCGACAGCGCCGATAATGCCCTAGCCGCCGCCTCTCTTGCTAATGTCGTCGGTGGTAAAATTCCCCTCATGGGCGGTTTAATCGAAAAATTAACCCCTGCCCCCGAAAAAGCGCAAACCATCGATCTAACCTTGAAATTAGTGACAGAATTAGTCGCTTTTTGTCAAATTAATGGCATTCCGGGCGATAGTATCGATGATTTCGTCGCTTCTCTGGGAGATTATAGCGGCGAATCCCTGATGCGGATGGCGGCGTTAGTTTGTTTGGATGGTTTAATTCCCCTGGGGGGCAGTTTTATCCGGAAAGTGGAATCGGGCCTCAGCATTCTCACCCCGGAAGAATTAGAATCTAACTCCACTTTCGGCAGTATTAAAGAATTGATTCCGGGGGGAAATACTGCCAGAAAATTAGACTTTATCGGTCAAAGTTTCGACTCCACTAAAGGTTGGATGAGTGGTTTTGTCAGCCAGCGCAGTTTGAGCCAGCAGGGATTATTGAGCAAAATTCAGGGATTTATCGACTTTTCTGCCGATAAATTGGTATATGTTGGGGCATTCCTCGATATGACCACCAATTACTATGAACATACCGGTATTCAAACCCTGGCTCGTCGTTTAATCGAAAGAGCCGTGGCGGAAATTTAAGTGGCACCGGGGGCAGGGATGGACAGACCGATACCAAATCGGTTTTTAATACCATGATTAAGTCCCAATTCAACTTTAAAAACCCAGTTATGGATGGTTTCCCCCTGCTCCGGCACTCACCCACTTTCCTATACCTTTTCCACAGGGTTTAGTATTATAATATCCCCTCCTTAGCCCCTCAAGGTCATGAATCAGTCACAACTTATCCATGCCGCTAAACTCCAGGAGCCAGCCGCTATTATTGCTCTACTTAACCAAAGTCTCTTAACCAGAAAAATAGAGGTTGTTGAAGCCACCCCGCAAGAAAATGCCCTGACTCTAAAAGTTCAATCCAAAAATATACCCAATCAACACAAGTTATTACCTTTTTTGTCGGCAGAAATCAAAAGCTTGGGCATCGATGGATTAGAACAAGTGATCGTTTACGGTATGACCGAGGCATCCGATATCCCCGCTTGGCAAGAATCGATAACCCTGAGTCAAGATGATTTAATCGTCAATCTTGTCACCAAATTAAACTCTTTGCCGATAATAACCGCAGAAATCGCCGAAAATGACCCGGAAGATGCGCCAGAAGCTTTGGAAGACTCTGAAACAACTGAAGAAAAAGCCCTAGAAAAACGGGAGGAGTTCACTGAAGCTGCTGAGAATATTGTGGCGACTGGTGAGCGATTTTCCCTATCTCATCGGAGACACTCCTCTTTTCCCCTCAGTATAATTTTGCCTTACCTAGCGATCGGTTTTGGCACTGGAATTATTATAGGTGCTTACTTTGGCTATCAAAAAGCAGTGAGTGAAATGTACGCACAACCCGGAGCGCTCGAACAACCCCGATAAATTTTCCTGTCCCCAACCTGATATGATAAGACCAATGCAAAATTTTCCTATCTCTAAACCCCAATGATTTAGGGCTTTTTTTCTTGGGAATTTGTCGGTAAGGACAGCAGCAACAGTTGATTTTTTATCTTTAGCCCCACATATCTAACCGCTCATGTCTATGGAAGAAGCCTTGAAACTCCTAAAAGAATATGGATGTATTCAACTAAAAATTGCCCAATCCCCCGAAGAAGAAGAAGCTCTAAGACAGGCAATTTTATTAGTTAACCAAGGTTCGGAATCAATTAATTTAGGTATCTGTGCCGATAACAATGAAGAGGGATTTAAAGCCCTGAAAAGTTATCTACAAGCCCTGGGATACCCCCTACCTAATAGTCTCCCAGAAGACCAACCAGAACAGGGAGCGGTGTATATTAAATACAATACCCAAAGACAAGCTTCCTATCTCGATTCCTATACGGGAACCTATCGCGGTGTCCTGGTTTCTTGTCAGTCAGAAAATGATCAATTAGTCGGTACTTATGGTCACTTTCCCCTCGATTTATTCTCTTAAGAGGCATAGTTTTTGGGTTATTTAAGCGATTAACCATCAGCCGGACAGTGATTACTGTTTACAAATAAGAGGCAAAAAGCTCCCCACTCCTGTCCACTGAATTCTCTTTCCTGACTCTTGTTAACTTTTTACCTGAAAAAAATATGTATTTGTTAATTCCAGCAGCGGGAATGGGTAAACGGATGGGCAGCGATCGCAATAAATTACTGCTCACCCTGCACGGAAAACCTCTCCTGGCTTGGACTTTGCTGGCTGCCATGGAATCGAGGGCAATTATCTGGATTGGCATCATGGCACAACCGGAAGACTTTGAGGATATCCGAGAAATTATCACCCCTATAAATGCCCTTAAACCCGTGCAAATCATCCAAGGAGGTGAAACCAGACAAAAATCGGTTTATAATGGCTTACAAGCCCTACCAGAGGGGGCTGAGACGGTTTTAATTCACGATGGGGCGCGCTGTTTAGCCACTCCCGAATTATTTGATCGCTGTGCCGCCGCTTTAGCCACTTGTCAGGGTTTCATTGCGGCGATTCCGGTGAAAGATACGATTAAAATTGTCGATAGCAAGGGCTGGATTGAGGATACACCGGATCGCTCGCAGTTGTGGGCGGCCCAAACGCCCCAGGGTTTTCAGGTAAAATTATTAAAAGAATGTCATGAACAGGGCCGAAAATTAGATTGGGAAGTCACCGACGATGCCGCCTTATTAGAAAAATGTGGTTTTCCCGTCAAAATTGTCGTCGGTGAAGAAACTAACTTAAAAATTACGACTCCGGGAGATCTGGCAATTGCCGAATATATTTTAAGTCAACGTTTATAATTTTTCATCTACTTTAACGCCGTCCCGTTTAATAATACGAGCGGGAATACCCACCACCACACAATTAGGTGGAACATCTTTGACTACCACTGAATTTGCGCCCACGGTGACATTATCGCCTATGGTAATGTTTCCCAAGACTTTAGCACCGGCGGTAATCCTGACATTATTGCCAATTTTGGGGCGACCGCTTTTATCTTTATAGCCAATTGTTACCTGTTGATTAATCCAACAGTTATCGCCCAAATCCGCCATAACAATCGTACTAAAACCGTGTTGAATAAATAATCCTTTGCCAATCGAACAAGAAGAATCTAGAAATAAATAGGAACTTTCTCGATAGAAAAACCTAAGAATATACATAAAAAAACGGCTGAATGAACCACCTTGAAAAAGACGACAATAATATAAATTTCTAAATTCTTTTGCCTCCAGACACAGAGCTAACAATTGTAACGAATCTGCTCTTTTTTCCCAACCTAATAACTCTACCCAACGCCGCACATCACCTAAGATAAGTTCTCGATTGTTAGCTACCTGAAAAGCAATGATTAAGGGTGAGAGCCAAAGAATACCCACATAGAAAAATAATTTTCGGAAGAAACTTTTCATCGTTGGTCTAAAATAATTGACGATAGACTTGCTTTTTGTTGCTATTGATTATAGTAGTATTGTAGCGAATAGTTCAACCGTCCCCCGTTTATTGGACTCCAACGATGTCAACTACCTTGCAGTTCTTTCCCGAAGTATCCGTGATCGTGCCAATTTATAACGGAGAGAAAGATCTACCCCCTCTCATTGATTGTTTAGCCAAACAGACCTATCCCCGTCAATTAGTTGAATATATTTTAGTTGATAATAATAGTAGCGATCGCACGGCAGAATTATTAGGAAAGGCAGCAGAAGAACAGCGGGGACTGAACCTGATCATTTTAAGCGAAAATCAGATACAA
This sequence comes from Microcystis sp. M53602_WE12, assembly GCF_030065455.1. Classification (NCBI taxonomy): domain Bacteria; kingdom Bacillati; phylum Cyanobacteriota; class Cyanophyceae; order Chroococcales; family Microcystaceae; genus Microcystis; species Microcystis sp. M53602_WE12. The sequence goes on from NZ_JASJFB010000886.1 coordinate 4,987, forward strand.
AGCTCCTACGCTGCTCGCAACAAAGGGATCAAAAGCGCTCGTTATCCTTTTCTGGCCTTTACCGATGCCGATTGTCGTCCCGCACCGCAATGGTTGACAGAATTGATCCAACCCTTTAGTGATCCTAACATCGGTCTGGTAGTGGGTGAAATTGCTGCCTTAACTGGTTCCACTTGCTTGGAAAAGTATGCAGAACGTCGTAACTTTATGTCACCAAAATTTCTTTTAGAACATTCTTTTTGTCCCTACGGTCAAACTGCTAACCTCGCTATTCGTCGAGAAGCTTTTCAAAAAGTTGGTTTATTTCGTCCTTATTTAACTACCGGTGGTGATGCCGATATCTGTTGGCGTATTCAACAACAAACCGACTGGCAATTAACCTACGCACCAGAGGCAATTATTTACCATCGTCATCGTTCCACCTTAGAAGACTTAAGAAGTCAATTAAAACGTTATGGGCGCTCGAATCGCTATCTTCACGAATTGTATGGTGTCGAATTGATGCGACCTTTAACCAATCAAGAGTTATTTTTTACTCTCAGTCGTTGGTTATTAAAAGAGCTACCAAAAAATACTCTCAAGTTACTGTTTGGTCAAGCAGATTTAGTAGATTTATTGGCTACTCCCCTCGATTTAATTGGGTTTCAGTCCCGCAGCCAAGGACAAGCCACGGCTAAACTACCCGAAAAAGCTAAAGAAATCGAATGGCTTTAATTCAGTTATCAGTTATCAGATGTGAGTTTTCAGTTATCAGATGTGAGTTTTCAGTGATCAGTGATCAGTTATCGGTTATCAGATGTAAGTTTTCAGTTCACTGATTACTGATTACTGATTACTGTTTACTGATTAAGGTTTCCTCTATGGTTTCTCCCTGAGTGAAACATCCCGGAAGATCCTTAATTTCTGATACATATCCCCCGTCATCATCAGGATAAATTGTTATTGGATATTTTAGCCTCAAATAAAACTCTAATGATTCAAGCTTAGTTTTATTACTTGTACTCTTATTTTTACCTCTTTAAAGTTAGTAAATAGGATAAATGTAAGTAGGTAGGTATTAAAAACTTTCAGATGCCCCCCTTATTAAGGGGGGATTAAGGGGGGACTAAGGGGGGATCGGCACCCCCCTTATCAAGGGGGGCAGGGGGGATCGAACCTAAAATCCATTTTAAATTTAATTATAACCAGCTACTTATTTTGAATAAATACTCAGAAAACATCAAGAAGGGAATCAGCTTTAAACCTTTTCGGTCAACTATCCATTCCCCTATTCTGGCGCTCCAGGCTTCAAAGTGGGGGACAAAATGAGGTAAGGTAAAAAAGCTGTGCCGATAACCGAGACTATGACCGTTGAATGGCAATCCGTAAAAACCTACGAGGATATTCTTTACCATAAATGGGGGGGAATCGCCAAAATCACTATAAATCGCCCCCATAAGCGTAATGCCTTCCGTCCGAAGACAGTTTTTGAGCTTTACGACGCTTTCTGTGATGCTCGCGAGGATGCCCGCATTGGGGTAGTATTGCTCACGGGTGCAGGTCCCCACAGCGACGGCAAATATGCTTTTTGTTCCGGCGGCGATCAGACGGTGCGCGGTCAGGCGGGTTATATTGGCGATGATGGCGTACCCCGGCTCAATGTGCTGGATTTACAGAAATTAATTCGCTCCATCCCCAAGGTAGTTATCGCGCTGGTGGCAGGTTATGCGGTCGGGGGCGGTCATGTTTTACACTTGGTTTGTGATTTAACCTTAGCAGCGGATAACGCCATTTTTGGCCAGACCGGTCCGAAAGTGGGCAGTTTTGACGGCGGTTTCGGCTCTAGTTATCTAGCCCGGGTGGTCGGTCAGAAAAAGGCTCGCGAGATTTGGTTTCTCTGTCGGCAGTATAACGCCCAACAAGCTTTAGAAATGGGTTTGGTTAACCATGTCGTCCCGGTGGAGGAATTAGAGCGGGAAGGGATTAAATGGTCCTTAGAAATTCTCGAAAAAAGTCCCTTGGCGATTCGCTGCCTAAAATCGGCTTTTAATGCTGATTGTGATGGTCAAGCGGGTTTACAGGAGTTAGCGGGCAATGCCACTTTACTCTACTATATGACCGCCGAAGGAGCCGAAGGTAAACAGGCTTTCCTCGAAAAACGTCCCCCCGATTTTAGTCAATATCCTTGGCTACCCTAATCAGTTATCGGTGAACAGTAATCAGTGAAAAGAAAGCAGAAAACCGCCTTGTAATACTGCTCACTTAATACTCCCTACTCCTACTGATCACCGATCACTGATCAGCTATGCTAGTTTAGAGAGAGTAGTTAGGTTCGGTAGCAGCATTGGTTTCAAACAGAAGTGGTTTTTCCCTGATGGCCTTGACTGGGTTGTGTCCGATCTCCTTCTCGAAATGGCTGTGATATTGGGAGACAATCCATGACGATTTACGTTGGTAATCTGGTTTATGACGTCACGACAGATGACTTGAAAGAGGTATTCGCTGAATACGGCACAGTTAGTCGCGTTTACTTGCCCGTAGATCGGGAAACGGGTAAAATGCGCGGTTTTGGTTTTGTGGAAATGTCCTCCGATGAGGAAGAAGCAAAAGCGATCGAAACTCTTGACGGGGCCGAATGGATGGGACGACAGATGAAAGTCAATAAAGCTCGTCCCAAAGAAGATAATTTTGGCGGTGGTGGCCGCGGTGAGCGCAAAAATTTCGGTCGCCGCGAACGTTAAAGAGATTCTTGGAAAATTGCAGAAGCGGTTATTTTTGATAACCGCTTTCCTATGGATAATTAATCAATCTGCGTTTGTTTTCTAACATCCTAATACTCCATAGGGACATTTCATCGTTTTGACGAAAAAAGCTAACGGACGCGAGGATATCCGTTCGTCCATAGATTTTGAGAATGTTATCAGGGAAAATCAAGATTTGATTCGCACCCACTCCCGCCTACCTTATTTGTTCTAATTTTCCCATCATCATCCAACCGCTGCCATAAACTTTGACAAAAAATGAAGATAGCAATCATCACAGCAACTCCCCAAAATGTCAAGCGCGGAAGTGGTACCTTCGTCACCAATATCCATCTGACTAACGAGTTGCGCTCCCAGGGTCATGTGGTTGATGTCTTCTCGCCGGCCAAAGCATCGGGGCCGTTAGGTTATATGGCTCATCGCTTTCTTTGGAATTGGCGACTCGATCCCCGTTGTTTTGACGACTATGATCTGGTGGTGGGTTACGATATGGATGGTTACGCCATCAGCGATCGCCTGAAAGTACCCTTTATTGTTTATATTCTTGGTATTATTGCCGATGAGGCCACCTTTGAGCGGGGTTGGGTGCGAACTTCTCTAGAATTGATGGCAAAAGCCGAGAAAGTGAACGTCCATCGTGCAGATCTGGTCATCTCTATCAGTGAATATTCCCGCACTAGACTCAAGCAACTTTATCAGTATGATGGCAATATCGAAATTGTTCATTCTCTAATTGATCTCAAAGGTTGGGATGCAGCGGTAGCCTCGGTCAAGTATGAGGAAAAAAACCGCGAGCAGAGGAGGCCGACTGTGTTTTGTGTCGGTGTCCAGTATCCCCGCAAAAATGTTGCCACTTTGATCCGCGCCGCCGCAATTCTCCGCCGTCAAATACCCGATGTAGAGGTAAGAATTGCCAGCAAAGGTCCTGAATGGAATAATTTACGCCGTCTGGCACAAGAACTCAATTTAGAGCAAAATGTTACTTTTCTCGGCTATCTTTCCTATCAAGAACTGATCCAAGAATATCTTGATTGTCAAGTTTTTTGTTTACCTAGTCTGCAAGAAGGATTTGGTATAGTTTTTGCTGAAGCTATGGCCAGTTATAAACCGATTGTCGCCAGTCGTTCCTCCTCGACACCGGAGTTGATTGAAGATGGTGTACAAGGTCTATTAGCCAACCCCTTAGATGCCGAAGATTTAGCCAGTAAATTAGCGGAAGTGCTTCTCAATCCAGAAAAAGCTCGTTCCTTAGGGAAGGCAGGTAGAGCGAAAGTTTCAGAATTTGATGCCCCGATTATTGCCCAACGTTTCAGTCAGTTATTAACCAATTTTCTGGAAAAATAGATTAACTTTGAGAATAAAAGTTCAACCACTAACGCACAGCGTATAAATGGAAAATATCCACGAATGTCAAAGGTAGTAATTCTCTTTTTTCTAGTTGAATTTTGAAGCCATTGTCTGCCAGCATTTGGCTTATTTGCTTTAAGCGTCCCTTTTGATCGTGAATTTCAGCCACTATTTGCTTGATTTTCGGCCAGTCTTTAGCTTCGATGCCTTGAAATACTTCGTATTCTTCTCCTTCCACGTCAATTTTCAGTAAGTCAATGGAGTCAATACCGAGTTCATTAATTACGGAAGATAGAGTTCTTACTTCACAGGCTACTTGTTCTTTTTCTTGGAAAAACTCTTCAAACAAATTTTCTATTTTTTGGGAATTCTGATCGACTTGAATATCTTCTAATGCAGCCAAGGTATCCTCTGGCTTTGTGGTTGAATTAGCAGACATATTGGGATAAAAAGTAAAGATTTTTGCTGGGTTATTCTCTGAACTTAATCCACAGTTAAATAAAACAACATCCTCTAAAGAATGCAAATGAATATTTTTTTGCAAAACCTCAAAAGTTGGCTTGATTGGCTCAAAGGCGAAAACTTTTGCTGTTGGTTCAACTCCCTTGACAAAAATAGAGAATAGACCGATATTAGCTCCAACATCAAAGATCACATCGCCTTCTTTGATGACGATATCATGCCCTTCATATTGCCTTTCAGTAAATATTTCCGAAAAAATGTATTCTGTTTCCTCTTTGCTACTACTGTAGTAACATTCCAATCCATTAGAAAAAGTAATTTTTTGGGCAATCACCGTTGATGTATGTATAGTTGCGATCTGGGACAAAATTATATTAACACCATGAATGGCTCCCCGTCAAGAATGAGGTAAGTAGTCATGCAAAATTAATTACCCAAATAAAAAATTAAGAAGTATAATACATAAAAAAACGAAGCAGCAGGAAAATACAATGAGATTGATTAGAGACCTAAACCCCGAGAGCCAGAAAATGCTAGAGAGAATTTA
>NZ_JASJFB010000139.1:0-1796 GCF_030065455.1 Microcystis sp. M53602_WE12
GGCCGGGGCCGATTTAATTGAGATCGGTAATTTCGATAGTTTTTATGCCCAAGGACGCATTTTTGAGGCGGCGGAAGTTTTAGCCCTCACCCGTCAAACTCGCGACCTACTGCCCGAAATTACCCTGTCTGTGACAGTTCCCCATCTCCTACCCCTCGATCAACAGGTGAGACTAGCAGAAGCTTTAGTTAGTCAGGGTGCTGACATTATTCAAACTGAAGGCGGCACTAGCAGTCAACCCCGTCACGCCGGTATTTTGGGACTGATTGAAAAAGCTGCCCCGACTTTAGCGGCAGCCCACGCTATTTCCCATGCGGTTAAAGTTCCCGTCCTCTGCGCTTCCGGTTTATCCAGCGTTACCGCACCGATGGCGATCGCTGCTGGAGCGGCCGGCATCGGTGTGGGTTCGGCGATCAATCAATTGGATAATGAAGTGGCTATGGTGGCAGCCGTGCGCGGTTTAGTCGAATCTCTGCAAGCACAACCAATCCATATTGGCAACTAGAACAATTTTTGTCTAGATACGGCAGAGAAGGGGCCGTTTTCCCTTCTCTTTTTCCCTCTGTCACCAGTTATCAGTTATCAGTTATCAGTTACCAGATGTGAGTTTGCAGTTATCAGATGTGAGTTTGCAGTTCACTGATTACTGATTACTGCTCACTGATTACTGCTCACTGAAAAGCCCCCCAACCCCATCAACTGTGGTAAAATGCGCTATGGCTCAAAACATTAGAGATAGAAGCACTCCACCATGATTCGAGATATCTTCATGCCCGCGCTCAGTTCCACCATGACCGAAGGAAAAATAGTTTCTTGGGTGAAGTCCCCCGGGGAAAAAGTCAGCAAAGGGGAAACGGTGTTAGTGGTCGAATCCGACAAAGCCGACATGGACGTGGAATCGTTTTATGATGGCTATCTCGCTGTAATTTTAGTCGAAGCTGGCCAGGAAGCACCCGTGGGGGAAGCGATCGCCTATATCGCCGAAACTGAAGCGGAAATTGAACTGGCCAAAGCTCAGGGAAAAACCGCCGCAGTCGCCCCTAGCAAGCCCGTAGAAACCCCAGAAATCGCTCCGCCTCCCGTTTCGATCCCCGTCGCCGCCGTTAAAGATAATGGCCGTTTAGTCGCCTCTCCCAGAGCCAAAAAACTGGCTAAAGAATTAAAGGTGGATCTGAAAACCCTAGTGGGTAGCGGTCCCCACGGACGAATTACCGCCGAAGACGTAGAAAAAGCGACAGGAAAAGTCAGCACCGCCCCTGCTCCCGTCATTACTCCCCCGCAACCCGTCAGCGTGCCTGTAGCGGCTCCTAAAGCCCCGATTCCGGCCAGCGCCCCGGTCGGTCGGACTGTTCCCCTCACCACTCTGCAAAAAGCCGTCGCCCAGAATATGTCGGTTAGCCTACAGGTTCCCACCTTCCAAGTGGGCTACACTATCACCACTGACCCACTGGATCAACTCTATCAACAGCTAAAATCCAAGGGTGTCACCATGACGGCCCTGTTAGCAAAAGCGGTAGCCAACACCCTCGCTAAACATCCTATAGTTAATGCCAGCTATAGCGACGCAGGAATCCAATACCACGGGGCGATTAACGTGTCCGTAGCCGTAGCTATGCCTGGTGGTGGCTTAATTACGCCGGTTTTGCGCTCTGCTGACCAGATGGATATCTATTCCCTCTCCCGCAGTTGGAAAGATTTAGTCGATCGCGCCCGCAGTAAACAACTGCAACCGGAAGAATATAATAGCGGTACTTTTACCATTTCTAATCTGGGAATGTTCGGAGTCGATCGCTTTA
>NZ_JASJFB010000045.1:0-3515 GCF_030065455.1 Microcystis sp. M53602_WE12
AAGTAGGTAGGTGTTAAAAGTTGTCAGGCACCCCCCTTATCAAGGGGGGCAGGGGGGATCCCCCCGCCTATCGGCACCCCCCTTATCAAGGGGGGCAGGGGGGATCGGCACCCCCCTTATCAAGGGGGGCAGGGGGGATCGGCACCCCCCTTATTAAGGGGGGCAGGGGGGATCGAACCCAAAATCTATCTTCAATTTAATTATAACCAGCTACTTATATCTAACTTATTAGAAACGACTAGATAAATTTTTCTGAACAGCACAAATACTCGGAGATTTTTTGATGTCTTTAACTTATCGCTGTCAACTACAGAATCGCTGGATTACACTGACGCAAGAACTGGCGAACAGTGGCGAAGCGAAAGTATGGCACACTAACTTTAATGGGTACTTAGCGAAAATCTACCACAATCCCCATAATGAAAGGGTTGATAAATTACAGTTAATGGTGAGAAATCGGCCTGGGGATCCTAATGCTCATCTTAACCATATTTCCTTCGCTTGGCCCTATTCTATCTTGGAAGATAACCAGGGAAAAGTCGCTGGTTTTTTAATGCCAGAAGTGGTGGGTTCAGAAACATTATTAAAGCTTTGTACGCCCAAGTTAAGAAGACAAGACAAGTTAGAAGCTAATTGGTATTTTCTTCATGTAGTAGCGCGGAACATAGCCGCTATTATCCAAGCAATTCACGCTAAAGGTTATGTTTTGGGAGACATCAAGCTAGAAAATATCTTAGTGAATAATCGGGCGTTGCCTACAATTATTGATACAGATTCATTTCAAGTATCAGATCCGGATAGTAGTAAAATATATCGGTGTTTAGTTGGTTCAGAAGGATTTACACCGGCGGAATTAATTGGAGTAAATATAGCAGATGTAGATCAAACAGAAGTGCATGATCGCTTTCGATTAGGAGTTGTTATTTATTATCTATTATTTAGCGGGCCGCCGTTTCGGGGATTGTGGCAAGGAGCAGGAGATTCCCTGGAACAGTCGGAACTAATTCGACGGGGACTCTGGCCTTTTTCTGGTGATAAATTGGTTGTACCTAGTAATACAACAATCCCATTAAATATTTTACATCCCGACTTACACGCCTTATTTTTGCGCTGTTTTAATGAGGGACATAAATTCCCCCACAGACGACCGACGGCTGAGGAATGGCGTGGTACTTTGGAAGCTGCACTAAAAGAGGTTATACGCTGTGGCAAAGTTGATAATCATTACTACAACCGCAGTTACGGAAAGTGTTATTGGTGTGAGCGATCTAGTGATTTAAATTTTGATATTTTTCCGGGTAAAAGTATCGCTAATGTGACATCTACACCGTCACCTAAAGTAGCGCCAACTCCACTGACAAACTTTACCGAAAACCTACCCAATGGAATAACACTGGAAATGGTAGGCTTACCAGCAGGTCAATTTCTCATGGGCTCTCCTGATAGTGATCCCGATGCTGCAAGTTGGGAAAAGCCTCAACACCAAGTTCAAGTAAACAGTTTTGCGATTGGGAAATATCCAGTTACTCAGGCGCAATATGAAGCAGTAATGGGAACCAATCCCTCTTGGTTTAAAAATAATCCGCAAAATCCGGTAGAAGATGTTAGCTATAGCTGGGACGACGCTCAAGCCTTTTGTCAGAAATTGAGTCAAATAACCGGGAAAACCTATCGCCTACCGACGGAAGCGGAATGGGAATATGCTTGTCGTGCGGGGACCACTACTCGCTATTATTTCGGTGATGATGCTAATCAGTTAGGAGATTACGCTTGGTATAAAGGAAATTCTCAGGAGACAACTCATCCTGTGGGCCAGAAAAAGCCCAATGCTTGGGGACTCTATGACATGAGTGGCAATGTTTGGGAGTGGTGCGAAGATTATTGGCATGATAGCTATAAAAATGCGCCAAGTGATGGCAGTGCCTGGCTAACAAAAAATGACGATAATTATCATATTTCTCATATAATTCGTGGCGGCTGTTGGGGCCTCGATCCCGGGTATTGCCGTTCCGCGTCTCGCGCCCGCAGCGGCGGCGGTTTTCTGGCCGTCAGCCTCGGTTTTCGGGTGGTGTGCGTCCCCACTGTGACATCTACACAGTTACCTATCGCTACTGTGACATCTACACCGTTACCTAAAGTAGCGCCTCCAGCGCCCTCTTCGCCACCACCTCCCCCAGCAAAGCTAACTCCATTTACCGAAAAAATATCCAAGGGAATAACACTGGAGATGGTAGGCTTACCAGCAGGTAAATTTCTCATGGGCTCTCCTGACAGTGATCCCGATGCTAAAAGTTATGAAAAGCCTCAACACCAAGTTAAAATAAACAGTTTTGCTATTGGGAAATATCCAGTGACTCAGGCACAATATGAAGCAGTAATGGGAACAAATCCCTCTAAGTTTCCAAATAATCCCCAAAATCCGGTAGAAAAGGTTAGTTGGGATGATGCTCAAGCCTTTTGTCAGAAATTGAGTCAAATAACCGGGAAAACCTATCGCCTACCGACAGAAGCGGAATGGGAATATGCCTGTCGTGCGGGGACTACTACTCGCTTTTATTTCGGTGATGATGCTAATCAGTTAGGAGATTACGCTTGGTATGACGGAAATTCTCAGGATAAAACTCATCCTGTGGGCCAGAAAAGGCCCAATGCTTGGGGACTCTATGACATGAGTGGCAATGTTTGGGAATGGTGCGAAGACAATTCGCACAATAACTATATCGGAGCGCCAAAGGATGGCAGTGCTTGGCTGACAAATGATAATGATTATCACATACTGCGGGGCGGTTCTTGGTACGACTTTCCAAATTACTGCCGTTCCGCGATTCGCAACGGCAACAACCGCCGCGGCTTCAACAACTTCGAGCTCGGTTTTCGGGTGGTGTGCGTGCCCAATGTGACATCTACACAGTTACCTATCGCTACTGTGACATCTACACCGTTACCTAAAGTAGCGCCTCCAGCGCCCTCTTCGCCACCACCTCCCCCAGCAAAGCTAACTCCATTTACCGAAAACCTACCCAATGGACTAACACTGGAAATGGTAGGCTTACCAGCAGGTCAATTTCTCATGGGCTCTCCTGACAGTGATCGCGATGCTGAAAGTTGGGAAAAGCCTCAACACCAAGTTAAAATAAACAGTTTTGCTATTGGCAAATATCCTGTCACTCAGGCACAATATCAAGCGGTAATGGGAACAAATCCCTCTCAGTTTAAAAACAATCCCCAAAATCCGGTAGAAAAGGTTAGCTGGGACGACGCTCAAGCTTTTTGTCAGAAATTGAGTCAAATAACCGGGAAAACCTATCGCCTACCGACAGAAGCGGAATGGGAATATGCCTGTCGTGCGGGGACCACTACTCGCTATTATTTCGGTGATGATGCTAATCAGTTAGGAGATTACGCTTGGTATAGCGGAAATTCTCAAAATACAACTCATCCTGTTGGTCAGAAAAAGCCCAATGCTTGGGGACTGTATGACATGAGTGGCAATGTTTGGGAGTGGTGCGAGGACA
>NZ_JASJFB010000078.1:0-5014 GCF_030065455.1 Microcystis sp. M53602_WE12
TAGGGTTTGCGGCAAAAAGTTTTTCGTGGGGGTAGGGTGTAGGGCGTGGGGTGTGGGGGGTGGGGTTTTACCCATTTTCAGGTGGTCAATTACCTAATTTTCAGGGAAAAAGTCCAGGGATTTTCCCCCCAATCACTCCAATGGTCGGCACTTTTTGAGGGAAAAAAAGTCTAAAAACCTTATCCAACAAGGTTGTTAGATTTATTCAGCAAACCCTACATAAACCCGTTATTCTTCCTCCTCATCGGTTGTAGGGAATTTCATACTGGCCCAAGTTAACTGTTTTTGCGGGTCTTTTTCCGGTTCACTAAAACTCTCCTTGAGTTGTTCTTTCACCTGAGCAATATTGCCACTTTGAGCGGCATTCTTTAGATCATAGACATAACGAGCATTTTCGATCGCTTCCTCTTTACTACGAGAACTAGACTCAAAGCATTTTTCTAGGTCTTTGTAAATACCCTTGCGAGAGATTTTGAGAAAATATTGACGTTCTGTATCGATCAGTTTAGCCAATAATTCTAGGTGCATGGAATCCTCGGCACAGATATCCGCGAGTATATCCCATTCTTCACTCCCCAAAAGATTATTATCCGCCCCCGGTCGCGGGTCTTGAAAAGTTTCTCCAGTCACTTGTTTATAAATCTTCGGTAATTGGTCATCAAATTCGTGCTTTTCTTCCCTCCAAATCCGGCGAATTTCGCTGAGTTCCTCCGTGGTAATTAGGGTAATATCTTTCATCTCCTCTGGGGCATTAGTACGCACGCTCTCCTGAGCTTCTAATACCCTTCTCAGCCAATATTCTCGCCATTTTTTAGTATAGGGTCCCGGTATGGGTTCGATCGATATTTCTCCATTTAAGTTTCTTTCAAATAATTGTACTTTCCCAAAGATACGGCGAAAATCCCGTTTTGGTCGGTCATCTTCTATATCTAATTCGTTGCGAAGCTCTAAAAGCGGTTGTAACCATTCTTTTTCTTCGTCATTCTGTATCATTGCCTCCATCGATTTATCTTTATTCACCAACGTACACACCCAACAACCTAAGCGCGAATCTCCACAGCTAGGAGTGGAAGTATCTACCACTAGGGGACATTCATTATCCGCAGTCGCTCCTCTATACATTGCTAATAATTCTTTGTTATCTCCTCCCCAGGGATTTTCCCACTGCATTAAGTACATCCATACTTCATCAGTACGCCAATCTTCTAAAGGGCTATAAATAATTGCATTGGGAAGGCTACCACTATAGCGCAATGGTTTACTAATATTCTCCTTAAGATTAAGTTGTTCTTGAAAGCTATTAATTTCATATTTATTCATTGTTGAAGCACGTTTATTACTCTCAGCCTTTCTTGTACCGAGCATAAGAATAACTTCGCCATTTTCTCGAATTTGCTGACGAATAAAATGATTTGTTGGTGTTATCTTTAGTCTTTCAGTACACCAACGAAATCCATGACGAGGTGCAGGATAGCCTTTACCAATTAAACAAGTCCAAAAAGTATCTTTTATTTCTGGGCGTAATAAATAAGGTTCTACAGGCATCTGCTGCATTTTAGCTTCATTTTTCATTCTGGCTAAAGATTGTTTAACCCAAGTAGATACAAGAGGATTTTCAACTTGAGTATCTGTAGTCATTACATAAATTTTTTTATGACGCTCCTCGATGGAAAGTTTGCTGATTGCATTCCAAATTAACTGAACAACAGCACTACTATCTTTTCCTCCTGAGTAACCTATAACAAATGGAATACTGTTAGAAAGATATAAACTTTGAATTTCTTTTGTAATTATTTCAACGTCTATAACAAAGTCATCAACAGTTCTAGAAGGAAAAATATTTATCTGTGTTTGCTCGCCAAAAATAACATTATTTCTCATAAATTTAACCTTTAAATATATTATCTCTATGCCATTTTACGGATTCAAGATTAGGCAGATATTCGTGATTATCAGGCAGTATAAGATTCTCACCATGAAAATCTTTTATAGACTTTGCGTTCGGTGAAACTTCTTCAAAATCTTCTGTGATAATAATTTTGTATTGATTATCAATTGTGAATAATCCTTGATCAAATGCCCAATGATGATTTTTACACAGAGATAAACCATTGTTTATCTGGTTATTATAGAATTTAGCAAAAGGTTTGATATGTGCGCCATCGACAATACTTTGTGTCAAGGAGTGGATTACTTTAAGACCACAAAAAGAGCATTGATAATTATATATATAAACGACTGCTTTACGAAAAAAAGCACTTCTTATTAAAGATTTTCGTAGGTAGAATTTTTTCTCCTGTTCTACATTATCGAATATTGATAATTCTTCCGTACTTACATCCTGCAAGTTAGTGTTAATAGTCAATATTTCACTAATTTCTTTTTGAGATGATAAAAACCATACTGATATTAAAGTGTCTATTAATTCTTGACGACAATTTTGGTCTTGAAGCAAATTATATAAATCCTCATCTAATGAGGCATATTCTACAGCTAATTTGAGTTTTTTCATTGACTTTGGCTGTAGCCCATTAAAATCTGGCTTTAATCTTAAATACCAGAATCCTTCGCTTTGTAAGTGAAAAAATGGATAATACAACCCCCCCTCGTATTGAGACGATAAAACATTCCAGTATTTATTAAATGTATTAATTAATTCATCCGAAACAAAAATTTTATTTTCCGTGATTAATCCCTGTGAAATTAGATCGATAACTGATAAAAGTAAAATTGGTTTATATTGAGCATTACCTCTTTTTTTACTAACATTAACATTCAAAGATGCGAATCTTTCACAATAATATTTTAAATTGCGTAGGGGAAGACTATCGACCATAGGGGTGGGAGATATGCGGATAAAAAAAGGAAACTATTACCAGCATACAGGAAAACATCCCACCGAGAGGAAAAAATACAGAAAGCCTAGAGAGATAGTCATAATAACATCGATCGAGCGCGGCTGACAAGCGATCGCAAAATCGAACCTATGTACTATGATCAACCCTTAATGCAACTTTAAAAACCCGCTTCCCACTCCCTCCTATACCCTTTAAAGAGGATTTAGTATCACTTTCCCGGGTTGAGGGTTTAAGTCCGGTTAGGGATTAAAGAGTAACTCCACCGTCCACGGGTAAAACCACCCCTGTCATATAGGGGTTGATAATCAAACTCAATACTGCTAGGGCGACTTCTTCGGGTTGCCCTAAATGTTCGACAGGTAGAGCAGAAACCGCCCATTTGCTCAGGTCGGAGCGTTCCGAATCACCTTGACTGGTCCAGATGCTTGTATCTTCTATTAATCCGGGGGCAACAACGTTAACGCGAATAGGAGCGAGTTCTAGGGCGAGGGCGCGTCCAAATACGGCTACGGCACTATTAGCGGCGGCTATGACGGAAATTCCGCCCATTTTGGAATATTTGAACATAGTGACGCTGGATGTCAGGGTAATAGAACCGTCCTTGGCCAAAGTTTTCAGGGAGCCACGCACTGCTAAAAAGGTTGCCCAGAATTTCTCCATACCTCCCCGGGCCGTTTCTGTGGTCATTGCGGTTAATAAGGCTCGCGGCATATTTCTGTCTCCGAGAGAGGTGACTACTAAATGGTCAAAGTTGCCAATTTCTGCAAAAAAGGCATTAACAGAATCTTCTTCTAAAAAATTAACAGTTTTGGCTTCAATCTCCCCGGAAATTAGGGCAACAGCGGCAGCTAATTTCTCTTGAGAAGCATGGGAAAGCACCACTTTTGCCCCCAGGGAGAGCAATTTTTCGGCAATCCCTAGGTCAATCCCAGAGCTTGCACCAATAATAACGACTTTTTTACCCGATAAGGAATCAAACATTTTTTTGTCTCCAAAAATTCAAGAAAAACTTACAACTATTACAGTATATTGACTGGCTTTTGGGCAGCAACTAACCAATAAGTTATGGCCGAGGAACTTAGCAAATTATCCAGAGCATTAATGTTTAAATTATAGGTTTCTTCGTCTAATTTTCCCGATTGCAATTCCTCTGTTAACCAAGACTTAAGATGGCGAAAATGTCTGAACCAGCACTCCTCCGTCACCTCGACAAATTGAACATCTTTAAACCCTGCCTGTTGATAAAGATTTTGATACTCTGCCCTATCTTTGACCGTGTTTGCTTGGGGAACTGTCCAATCCCCTAAAAGTTCTGTTGTGGCAAAACTCAGATCTGAGAGAATTAAGGTTCCCCCCGGCTTTAATACTCGCCAAGCTTCTTGGAAGAATTGCCGCCTGGTATTAAAATAAAAAGCCGCTTCTACACAAATAATTTGCTCAAAAGAATGATCAGCAAAATCCATCTCTACTGCGTCCATTAACAGAAATTTACCCTCGGGAAAATTCAAGAGACTTCTGGCAATTTGTGTCGGAGAAATGTTAATCCCCACAATTGCTGTCAATGGGTAATATTTGAGAAGATAATGGGTAGTTGCTCCCAAACCACAGCCAACATCAAGAATTGTTCCCTGTTTGTTGGGAATAAATTCTAAAAGTTTCTCCATCAGAGTAGAGGATGCTTCCTGTTGATCTTGGGTATGGGAGAGCCAATAACCGACATTAAAAAACTCTCTTTCACCATAAAACTCTCGAATCGAAGGACTACAAATTAAATCATCGAATCTACTAATCCATTCATTTTTATCCATTGTTAAACTCACTTAACTGTTTCGGCAAAAACTACATTAGTTTAACACGATTGGGCTTAGTAGAGCGGGAAGTGGGAAGTGGGTTATAGCAATGCTTGCCAAACTCTTGTTAAGGCACTAGATATTGACCGCGTGGCTGAGGCGATATAAAAAAAAGGAGCCACACCTTTTCCCTTAGATACCGATAAATTTCCCTTAGAGGTTCAACTAACAGCCCAATTTAATGGTAAAAAAAGTTTTTATCAATTAACCTATAACCATCAATCTATATTATCATATCTGGTGAGGGACAGAAGTTAGGGAGCATCTCACCTTTGCAATAAGTAGAAATGCTTAATGAGATCAATA
>NZ_JASJFB010000027.1:0-6890 GCF_030065455.1 Microcystis sp. M53602_WE12
CAATTGTCTATCTTTTGGTATTAACCTATTTGTGCCTTAAGTCCTTTCCTGTATGAATTTCAGCTACTTTTGAGCGTAGTTGCTCTCATCGAATTTTATTTTAAGTTAATTATTTGCATAACAATTCCCGAAGAGCCAATGATTCTTTATCTACCGAAATTTTACGGGAAATAACGATAGAATTCTCGACGATGAAGAACACGAGCAAATGTAATTGTATCTTCTTCAACAAAAAAACCAATTCTATAGTCACCAATTCGGATACGATAGGCATTATATTCTCCTTTTAATTTTTTAAGGTTGTTAATTTCGCTTAGCTGCTTAACTGCTAAAATATCAGTAAAGACAAGGTTTTTTATGACTGAGTAAGGGGAGGTACTTTTTAAATCTTTAAGATCCTTGATAAAAGTAGGAAGATAGTTGATTTTCATTCTTTTTCTAATTCAATTAAAGCTTCCTCCAAAGTTAAGGGAGTTTCATCTTTAACGTCTATCATGGCGCAATAGAGTCCAGTATCTTCATAGGTTTCTATTATTTGTTGATAGTCTTCAAAGTTAATAATAACTTGCTGTATCTGACCTTGATTATCCGTAATCAAGTCTTGAGCAAAGGGATAATCTTTGATGTTCATAATTAATTGTTCCTCATTTTGTGGACGGTTTGCATTATTCACACTCCTTTGTTTCCAATTCTAATAGGATGGGAATTAAGTCTTTGGCAATATCAATGACGGCATCTATTGTATCAGCTTCAGCGACAAGTCCTTGTATATCGGGACTGGTGGCGACATAGTAATCTTGTCCGTTTTCTTGAAAGCGCTCAATAGTGAGGTTAATTGGGTTTTGCATGGGGAATCCATAGAGTTTATAGAATAATTTTATTATGACAACTCTTATAAACTTGAAGCTAATTCAGGCGCGACAATAGTTTCTAGGGAAAAAGCATTCAGATCCGTTAAGCTTCTGGCGTGTTCCAAGGTAATTGCACAAATGTTCCCATTTTTATCAAGATCGACTAAGGTATTTTCATTGATTTCTTGAGTCTCGACAATAGGATTGTTATTGAACTCTAAATATAGAGTATCCGTATCTTGAAAGTAGGTGATTTTCATGGCTTAAAATTCCTATCAAAAAAAGCATTGTGAACTGTGATACCATCTTCGAGTAAGACAACTCTCAACGCCTTGTTGTCTATTTCCTCAATTAATGCCCAGCGGCGAATTCGTCCATCATTTTGGTGAACTTCCAGAATAGGATTATTGATTGTGTATTCAATCCATTCCATTTTGATATTGGCTCGATCTGGTCGTTTTCTGGTGGCTAAAAAGTATTGAGTAAATTTCATTGAGGCGATTGAATTGTTTGCTTATAAGTATCAATGAAGTTAATTTTCATAGTTTTGCTTAATGGGAGTTAAGGATAATTTTATAGATTGTCTGCTACATCCCCCTGAATTTGCCTTAACAATTCCTCACAATCTTTAACCAAGGGAATCCCCAATTCTTGGGATAATGCTAGGGCTTGTTGACAATGGGTATATGCGATTTGAATGTCACTTATCCGATACGCAATATTTGCAAGAGCAAAATGACAACGCATTACTATTTCCTGTAAAACAGTTCCTTGAGCAATAGCTAAGGATTTATTAATATAGTCTTTCGCTTGAATATATTTTTTAAGCTCAAAATAAGTTTTTCCAAGGTTATGTAAGCTTACTGCTATACCTCTCTGATAATTATTTTTTTGACTTAGCTCTAATGATTTCTCAAAGAATGCTAATGCTGTTTCATGTTGTTCTAAATGAGCATAGCAAGCCCCAAGAGAAATTAATTCAAGTGCAATTCCTCTTTGATCCCCCATTTCCTCTTTTAAGACTAAAGATTCTTGATGTTTAACGATTGCTTCTTGATATTTTCCCACGTCGGCATAACAATTACCTATATTACCAAGTGACTCTGATATCCTTTGTTTGTTACCAATTTCTTCTCCTATTTTTAGAGATTTCTGATTATAAAAGATTGCCTCCTTATATTGACCTAAGCTTCGGAAGCAACACGCAAGATTATTATAAGCAAGTGCTAATCCCTGTTGATCGCCAAGAATCTCCTTGACGATTAAGCCTGCTTGATGATAGAGAATCGCCTGTAAATATCTGCCAGAATAGCTGTAACAATTTCCTATATTCAAAAATGCGGAAGCCATTCCTCCAAGATCATCAATCTTTTGTGAAATTTCAAAATGCCTTTTATGATTGTCTATAGCTTCATTCAATTTTCCTATAGAACTATAACAAATACCTAAATTACCAAAGGTCCCTGCCATACCTAGATAATTGCCAATTTTATCTTGAATTGCTAGACATTGCTCATGATACTTGATGGCTTGCTGATAATCGCCTTGCGAAAAGTAACAAATCCCTAAATTACCCAGTGCAGAAGCAACTCCTGCCCAATTTTTATTTTTTTCCGATAGGGCATAATGTTGCTTATGGATAGTAATTGCTTTTGAATATTCTCCTAAATTTTTATAACTTATTCCCAACAAAGACAACACAATGCCGAACTCTTGTTTTTGTTTTTGATCCTCTATCCAATTATTAATTAAAATCTCATACAATTCTATTGATTTTCGACTTAAGCCTGTGAAGTACAAAAAACTATTAACCGATTTATCTTTCCCTTCTCCTCCTCGATCCTCATTCAAAATATTGTATGCTAACTGCCATTCTCCCAATTCCCCTGCATGGTGAAACGCCTCTAAATATTCCTTCAAATCTTCCAAGGATTCCCAGGGAGGGACAGGTAAATGAGCTAAATAATAATCTAAGGCTAATTGATGGGCAGATCGCAATATTTCAGGATTTGCTTGATCTTGCACCACCATGGAAATTAAAGGCAAAAACTGAAACTGTCGCCGTTTTACATTGTATTCGGGGGGAAATTCTTGTAATAAAGATAAACGAGCTAAATAGCGTAAATCTTCCTCAGTTATTGCTGGAATTAACCCCTGGGCTAACCTGTCATCAAAATTCTCCCGCAGTACCGACAACCGCGTTAAACTCTCCCTAAACTCTTTCGATAATCGCGCTAAACTGGCGGTAATCACTTCTCTGACACAGGTTTCCGTGTCGCGGTGATACCCTTCCACATCAAACATATTTAAGCCCAAATTTTGCGACTCGGTGACAGAAACCCCTTTCCCAAACTTATCTTTCATCAAACTACAAACCAGTTCCATTAAGAGGGGATGACCTCCCATTTTATCGACAAATTGGGCTAATTCTTCATCGCTTCCCGTTAAGCCGTGATCTTCGGTGACATAACGCATCGCATCCGCTTCTTTTAACCCTTTTAAAGGCCAAGAATAATAATAATCTTGCAAATTGACGGGGAATTTTAGCTGTTCTCGACTGGTGACTAATAGCTTACTGCTGCTTTCTGTGTTTAACCATTTTTGCAAGAATTGCTGATAAACCAAATTTACTGGGGCAGTTAGTACCGTTTCCAAATTATTCAACACTAATAAACAGGGTTTAGCGGTTAACCCTTTGCTGATTGCGTCTATTAATTGCCCATCATTCCATTTTTCATCATAATTTTGTTTTAACTCCTCTAATAACCACCGTCCGAACTGTGCCAAAGGGTAAGGCTGGTTAAAATTAACCCATAATACCGGCCAATCAGCAGTTAATTGATCTGTAAACTTTCTCGCCAGGGCAGTTTTACCATAACCCCCGGCGGCGGTAATCTCGATTAACCTTAGATGGTCATTCCCTAACGCTGTTTGGAGTTCTTGCAATTCTTCCCGTCGTCCTTGCCATCTACGCACGGGTGGGAGTTGCGTATCCACTAACCCAGAGGTGGTCAGGGGTTGGACCGCTTTTTTAGAGGGTTCAGACTGTTTTTTTTTAGATTCTTCAATCAGCGATCGCAATTTATCCTCAACGGATACGAAAACTTTTTCATATTCTGATTTCTTTAGATCACAGAGAGGATTGCTGGGAGAATTATTGCTAGGAGACTGAAATTGATGTAAGTAAAATCTTTGTTCTATTCCCTCTTCATTAGTGTATTTAAAAGAAACACTTTTCACAGTAGAATGTCTAAGAAATATAGGAATTATAAGGACTCCTTCTTCTTCACGTCTTTTCAAAATACGGGGTAATTCTTCATTCTTCACATAACGAGAATTAAGCAGGTCTTGGCTAACCAATACCATCGCAATTGTTACTTGTGATAAACTGTCTTTAATTTTTTCATCCCAAATATCCCCCGGTTGTATGTCGAGATCTGACCAGACTATTTTTTCCTCATCATTCAGAGGTTCGAGAAATTTTAACAGTCTGTCTCTCCATCCTTTGTCTTGGTGGGAATAACAAATAAAAATTGATGGCATATCTCTTTCCTCTGACATAACCACTTTTCTGTTATACCACATCTAACCCAGAAAACGGGTTTCTTAGAGAAACCCGTTTTCTAACTTAAGATTGGTCGATTCCAATCCCCGCTACTTCTTTCAAACATTTTGTAAATGGCCCTGTTTGAAGCCTATCACGTTCCGATCTATTTAAAAGCAGAACAGATCTTGATCATGGATAATTATAGTTGTCTCCATTCTCGCCAATCCTACATTGACCCCAATCGCTGTCTTGAAAGGGTAATGTTCGATGTTCCCTAACGGGAAATCGGGGTTAACTACTAGCTTTATAAGTAATGGCGGGAAGCGGATTTGAACCACTGACCTTCGGGTTATGAGCCCGACGAGCTACCAGACTGCTCTATCCCGCGTTGCTTTATCTAGTATAGAACTAAATCTCGGTAAATGCCAAGGAGTTTGTAATATTCCTTTACATTTACCGTCCGACCAGAGGTTAATACTTACGTTCCACGGGGGTGAAATCCTGAATTACCACGGGCATATAGTCGATATCGATGCCGGAGGGGGAATAATAGGCGAGGGTATGCTGAAGGAAATTTTGGTCATCCCGTTGGGGAAAATCTTCGCGGGAATGGGCCCCTCGGCTTTCTTGACGATTGAGGGCAGAGGTGAGGATAATTTCCCCCACCACCATGAGACTTTGTAATTCCCAGGCCTCGATTAGTTCCGTATTCCAGCAATCCCCCCTATCATCGAGGTAAATCTGCTCGTATTGGCGCTTTAATTCGCCAATTTGTTTAATTCCCTCGCGCATGGTCGCTTCGGTGCGAAAAACGCCGCAATGTTGGGTCATACAGTCTTGGAATTGCTGACGTAGTTGACCGATGCGAATCGTGCCTTTTTTGGTCAATAAAGCGGTGATTTCCTCTTTGGCATCCTGAAGGTAAATATCGGGATTAAAGACGGGAAAAGCGCGTTTTTCGACGTATTTAGCGATCGATTTGCCAGTTCTTCTCCCATAGACCACACATTCTAACAGGGAATTACTGCCCAAACGATTGGCCCCGTGGACGGAGACACAGGAACATTCCCCGGCGGAGAAAAAGCCCTCGCTGAGGGTATCGGCACTTAAGCGAACGCGACCATCGGTATTAACGGGAATGCCGCCCATACAATAGTGAACTGTAGGACGGACGGGCATCGGTTCCTCTACCGCATCGACACCGACGAGACGGTGGGCCTCCTCCCAACAAAAGGGAATGCGACTCATAATTTTTTCCCGGCCTAAATGGCGTAAATCCAGATAGACAAAGGGACCCCCGGCGCTACCGTCCAGATTTACCCCCCGGCCGGCGCGAATTTCTAGGGTAATGGCCCGGGAAGTGATGTCCCGGGGGGCTAATTCCATGCGCGAGGGGGCGTAGTCTTCCATAAAACGACGACCTTCGCTATTGATTAAATAAGCACCTTCACCCCGGACTGCTTCCGAGATTAAAACACCGACGGGATAGAGTCCAGTGGGGTGAAATTGGACAAATTCCATGTCTTCTAGGGGAATACCCGCTTTTGCCGATAATGCTAAACCGTCTCCCGTACAGGCGAAATCGTTGGAGGTGGTGTTATAAACGCGACCATAGCCCCCCGTCCCGAACATAATTGCTTTTGCCCGGAGGATTTCTAACTGTCCGGTGGCGATTTGGTACATAACTACGCCTTTAGCCGTACCTTCTTCGAGGATAAGGCGTAAAACATACCATTCATCGTAGATTTTTACCTGATTACGGCCTAAATTGCTGACTAATTCGTGCAGCATGGCGTGACCGGTTTTATCGGCGGCGTAACAGGCCCGGTTATGGCTGTGACCGCCAAAGGCTCTTTGGGCAATGCGTCCATCTTCGAGACGGGAGAATAACACGCCTAGATGTTCCAATTCGATGATAACTTCGGGGGCTTCTTTGGTGAGAATATCCACTGCATCCTGGTCAGCCAGAAAATCGGAACCTTTGACAGTATCGTAGGCGTGGGCCTTGGGATTATCTTTGGGGTCAACGTTTTGCAGGGCGGCGGCGATACCTCCCTGGGCAGCGACGGAGTGGGAACGAATTGGGTGGGTTTTGGCAACGACAGCAACATCGATAGTCGGGTTGAGGCGTTTGATTTCTAAGGCGGCGCGGCATCCTGCTAACCCACCGCCCACTATAACGACATCGTGTTCTTTCATGGCTGATTTTTCTAGGGGCTTCTGTTTCTATGGTGGGGTGAGAATTGCTCGGAAGTCAGTTTTGTAACCGAGACTTTATATTTCAGGAGTCAGGAGATAGGAGATAAGAGATAGGAGATAGGAGACAGGAGATAGGAGTCAGGAGACAGGAGATAGGAGACAGGAGACAGGAGACAGGAGACAGGAGACAGGAGATAGGAGATAGGAGGCGGCCGGCAGGAGGCAGAAGATTATTTTTATTGATTCTCCCCACACCCCACACCCCACACCCCACACCCCACACCCCACACCCC
>NZ_JASJFB010000072.1:0-4717 GCF_030065455.1 Microcystis sp. M53602_WE12
AACATCGTTGTTAAATAAAAATCTTTCTCAATTAATTCTTAAGAATTTATAAATATTGCGGAATGTTAATTTAAATATTCTCAAGTTTTTGCAGTCAATCAATAATTTTTGCTTATCTTTGTTAGAAAATAGAACTCCTGCAAAAATCCAACATCTACCATTGGGTTAGGAGTCTCCGAGTCAGGAGTCAGGAGATTATTTTTATTTATTCTCCCCACTTCCCACTTCCCCACTCCCCACTCCCCACTCCCCACTCCCCACTCCCCACTCCCCACTCCCCACTCCCCACTTATGAGAGATGATCAAAAGATGAAAGAATCGTGGCGAGAACGTCTGAATATCTCTCGAATAGCGATTAATGCCCCGAGGTTAACCATTGCTTTCTGGTTAGCGGTGGCCATGGCGGGAATTTTTGCTTTTAGTTCCCTAAAATACGCTCTTTTCCCCGATATCAGCTTTCCAGTCGTAATAATTAACGCCCAAGCGGATTTAGCTACTGCTATCACCACGGAACAGCAATTAACTAAACCCCTAGAAAATCCCCTTTTCTCTCTCCCCGGTTGTCGGGATGTGTCCTCGACTACTGCCCCCGGACAGTCAGTAATCAGCGTTTTCTTTAAAATTGGCACAAATTTAGACAAAGCCACCGCAGCAGTTAAACAGGCTATCTCGCAAATCCCTTTACCCTCTCAAGCTACTACAGAAGTTATCCCCGTTGATTTAAATGAGTCGGCAACAGTCACATATACGCTGGTGAGTGAGCAGAAAACTCTGGAAGAATTAAGCCAAATCGCCCAAGATAATTTAATTCGGCCCTTAAAAGCTCTCGAAGGTACGGCTAAAGTTAATTTACTCGGTCAAGGTACAGTTAGGGAAGATAATCCCCATAAAAGCTTAACCCGACCATTGCCCACGCTGGTACGCTTTAATGGCCAAGAGGCGATCGCTGTGCAGGTAATCAAACAAGGTGCTGCCAATAGTCTCGATCTGGCCGCTCAAGCAGAAAAACTGGTTAAAGACATAGCACAAAAACTGCCCGATGTCAAGATAATTTTAGCTGAAACCCAAGCGGAATATATTCGCGCTGCCCTACAAGGCACGATCGATGATTTACTCTTGGCAGTTTTGCTGTCGGTGCTGGTGATCTGGATATTTTTAGGCAGTTTCGCCGCTACAATCATTTCTGCTCTGGTTATCCCCCTATCTCTTTTGGGGACTTTCATTATCATGGCAATCTATGGGTTTAATCTGGAAACCCTGACGCTGCTGGCTCTCGCTTTGGTGATCGGCATTGTCGTGGATGATGCGATCGTGGATGTAGAAAATATTTCCCGTTTAATCGACGCGGGGGAAACCCCGAAAAATGCGGCACTCAAGGGGACAAGGGAGATCGGATTAGCTGTCACCGCCTCCACTTTAACCATTGTTGCGGTGTTTATACCCGTCGCTTTTATGGGGGGTGCGGTGGGACAGTTTTTCCAACCCTTCGGTTTAACTGTCTCGGCTGCGGTGATTTTTTCTCTGTTGATCGCCAGAACTTTATCGCCCGTTTTGGCAGTATATTGGCTGAAACCGCAGTCACGGGCAAAAATAACGAAACAAAAGCGACCAATTGAGAACACCTATCGACGGCTCTTAAACTGGTCATTGCGTCATCGTTTGCTGGTCATTGCTATCGCCCTAATTACCTTTTTTGCGGGTATTGCCTTGATTCCTTTTATTTCTAGGGGATTTATTCCCCGACTCGATCGCGGCGAGTTTAATCTGGTTTATACTTCTCCTTTGCCGAAAATAACGCAAATTAGTCCTAATAAACCGACGGCTAAGAGTTCTAGCGATAGTTTCGCTTGGATTTCTCAGTTAGCGAGTTCTCCCGAAAGTTTTCTTTTGCGTCGCACTATCCGCGATGGCAGCAAATTAGAAGCGCCGATTTTGCAGGATGGGGAAGTGGAATCGACTTTTATGATCGCCGGTTTACGCGGTGAGCCGAATCGTGGCAAAATTCACGTTAAACTGAAGAGCGATCGTAAATCTCACACCAGTGCGGTGCAGCAACGGATTCGGCAAATTTTACCGACAATTAGAGGGGTGAATGTCAGTGTCGAGGACATTCCTTTTGTGCAGACGGAAGCGGAAAAGCCGATCCAAATTGCGATTAAAAGCGATGATTTGCAGCTATTGCGCGATAGTGCCGAGAAATTGCGGGTTGAGGCTGCTAAAATCGCCGGTTTAAAGGATATTTCCCTATCATCTAGATTAAATGAGCGGGGGGATTTTTTGGCGATCGAGCGTTTAAATGGTCAACAGGCGATTTTTCTCAGTGCTAATCTCAGTCCGGATTTAGGCTTAGAAGATGCGGCGATTAAAATTGAAGGGATTGCTTTACCGGAAGGGATAACTTTACAGCGTTGGGGTACTTCTTCTCAAAGTAGCGATGTTTTGGGCAGTTTTGGTCGCACTTTAATCCTAGCGACAATTTTAATGTTAGGAGTTTTATGGTTATTATTCAGAAGACTGCTAGAAACTATCGTCATCGCTTTATGTTTACCTTTAGCGATTGTGGGGGCAATGTTGGGGTTATTGGTAACGGGTAGTGAGTTTAGTATGATTTCTCTGATCGGGTTTATCTTCCTCTTGGGACTACTCGATAAAAATGCTGTGTTATTGCTGGATTATACTAACCAATTGCGTCAACAGGGTTGGAGTCGGGAGGAAGCGGTTTTAGAAACGGGAATGATTAGGTTAAGACCGATTTTAATGACCACTTGTTCGACAATTTTAGGCATGATTCCGATCGCTTTGGGATTGGGTACTGGTGCGGAATTGCGGCAACCCATGGCGATGGTAATTGTGGGAGGTTTAGTCACTTCTTCCCTGTTGAGTTTAATTGTTGTGCCTGTGTTATATCTAAGTTTAGAGGATGTTTGGAACCAGATTAAAGCCGGTCAAAAGTAGCTAGTTTTACCGTTTTGGCTTCTGATTGCTATAGAGTCGTTTGAATTCTTTTTGTTGTTGATTATGATCGACAATTGGCTCAGGATAACCACAACGATGTCTTTCTAAACGGGGGATTTTCCCGGTTACTAGATATTCCGTATCTACGGAAGCTAATTCCGGCAACCATTGACGAATATATTCCCCTTCCGGATCGAATTTTTGTGTCTGACTAGCGGGATTAAAAATTCTTAAAGGTTTCGGATCCATGCCACTAGAGGCACTCCACTGCCAACCACCATTATTAGCGGCTAAATCGCCATCAAAAAGTTTCTGCATGAAGTATTTTTCGCCTTTTTGCCAGTTAATAATTAAATCTTTGGTTAAAAAACTCGCCACGATCATGCGACAACGATTGTGCATCCATCCCGTTTCATTTAATTGTCGCATGGCCGCGTCAACGATCGGATAGCCGGTTTTTCCCTGGCACCAAGCTTGAAAATGTTCTTCGTTATCCTGCCAAGGAAAATGACGAAATTCTTTTCTATAAGCACCGACCGCCAATTCTGGGAAAAAATAGAGACAATGCTGGTAAAATTCCCGCCAAGCTAACTCTTGCTGCCAAGTGATAATACTATCTTTTGCTTCCTCGGCGCGGCAATTTTCTAATAATTCTAGGGTTGCCGTCCAAATTGTGCGGATGCCAATCGCCCCAAATTTTAAAGCGGCACTCAAGCGCGAGGTGCCATCGAAAGCGGGGAAGTTACGATCTTCTTGATAATTGTTAATAACCCCTTGACAAAATTCTTCTAATCTGCTACGGGCGGCCTTTTCTCCGGGAGCGAGGGGTAAGGGGTTTTGCCAGGTAAAACCTAAATTTTCTAGGGTTGGTAAGTTAATAGTTTCTGCGAGTTTCTCCCCCTCATTTTCGTCTAATCCTTGCAGGTTTTCTAGGGTTTTGGGGCTGGCTTTGGCTAATTGGCTCCAATTTTTCCAAAAAGGAGTATATACGGTGTAGGGACTTTTTGAGAGGGTGAGGACTTGTCCTGGAGCGTGGAGAAGTTGATCCCAGAAGGTTTCTACCTCAATTCCTTTTGTTTGTAAAGCGGCGATTACCTGTTGATCCCGTTGACGCGCGTAGGGTTCGATATCGAGGTTAAAAAAAACTGCTTTTGCCGATAAATTGCCAGCTAAATTGACGAGTGTTTGACTGGGGTTGCCGCAAATAATCAGTAATTGACTACCTTTTTGGCGATAATTTTTTTCTAATTCCTCTAGACAACCGAGGAGATAGGCAACTCTAGCAGGGGCGATATCATCCCTCTCTAAAATAGCGGGATCGAGGCAGAAAACCCCGATAATTTTCGGACTACGATCCCTAGCTTTACTCAGTCCAATATTATCCGAGAGACGTAAATCGCGACGATGCCAGAAAAGGATTAGATTTGACATAAAGTAAGGTGATGAGAAGATTATCAGGGGCGAGATTATTTTACATTGAGCTTGTCGAAATGTGGGGTACAGTTAAGAACAAATTCAGGTCAAAAATACTCTTTCTGTAATTATACGACAGTAGATCAAGAATAATTGTCTAATTTTAAAATCTAGCTGTGATTGGCAGTTAATTGATTGACAAAATCTCGATGTTCTGCTGTTTCTAACCCCCGCTGCAAAATCAATAAAACTTTTCCTAAGTCGCCCATTAATAAAGCGTTTTTATCTAGCCATAAACCGGGGAAGATTTGGGAGCGCATTATGCCATCACTATCGGGTTCTAGTTTAA
>NZ_JASJFB010000701.1:0-2912 GCF_030065455.1 Microcystis sp. M53602_WE12
ATGCTTCGCCCCTACAGGACGCGGGCCGATGAAGACGCAAGGTTTTGAAGCACGATTCTCTCAAAATCTTGCACCTGTTTCGCGAGAAAAGCCACAAAACCCTTACCTTGCCTACATTTCACCTTTATTCAGCAAGCCCTACATAGTCTTTTGGCTGGCTAATTTATCGGCAGCATCTTGGGTGCATCTCAATTTTGTAGAAATATCTATATTAGGGCTGGTTGAATAAATCTAAAGACCTTGTTGGATAAGACTTTAGTGCCGGTCATGGGAGTGAGCGGCGGGAAAATTCAGGCACTTTTTCCCTGAAAATTAGCTAATTAACCACGGCTCGACTGAGCTTCGCGGTTCGACTGAGCTTCGCCGAACGTCCTCAAAATCCGTAAAACCCTACACCCCACACCCCACACCCTGCCGCCACGAAAAACTTTTTGCCGCAAGGCCTATCTAGGAGAGTCCGAATTTTGTTCAAAAGTTAACTCCTCTAACACTTCCGTAACCAACTTGCCGTTGGCTAAACACTTTAAACTTCTAATCTGAATATTTACTTGGGGAGTTTCTTCTAACTGTTGGATCAAAAAATCTGCATATTTGATTATTGCCTCACGCGCCGCATTTTTTTTAGTCCAAACTTGCGCCATTTCTAACATATTAGTAACCCCAATAAACTCGTCTCCTTCCCCATCTAAACTATAATTAGCCGCATAGGTGTTAGCAGTAGGACACAACAATAAAACATAGCCTAAATGTCCTTTTGTTGCTGTGCCAAATCCTTTAGCCATAAAAAATTCTCCTCAAGATAACAAATCAAGCGCAATTGTCGATGATAGCTGAGATTCTATCACTTGATGACCGAGATTAACCGGTCGAGCATTTCCCTCTACCGGCGCGCAATAACGGGGAATTGGACTAGAAACGAGGCTTATATGACGGTCACTCACCGCTAATCCATGGCTAGGATCATAACCTTTCCAGCCGCCCCCCGGCAAATACACCTCTACCCAAGCGTGTAAATGTCTTTCTTCTTGGTCTAAATCTCCTTCTTGATAGCCACTGACAAAACGGGAAGCTAATCCCACACAGCGACACACATCCATAAATAAAACCACAAAATCGCGACAGGAACCCTGCTTATTTTTCCAAGTGTTTCCGGGTAGATAGGGTTCTCCAGTAAGACGAATAATTTGCTGACAATTGCGGTAAATTTTGTCATTAAGATTAAACAGGAAAGATAGCACCTGTCCCTCAGTTTCCTGCATAATTTCTTGGGCTAATGCTGCCACATCGGGGTCATTAGCTAACCCATAAAATTGTCTGTAGGGTTGTAATTGACTGTGGAGGGAAATGGGATAATCAAAGGGTAAACAGGTCGCCCAAGGTTCCAACAAATACTGAAAAGGATTAACCCCATGGGTTTCCACTTCACTCACCACATCAATCAATAATTCTTCTGTCGGTTGATTAAACCAAATTTGTAAACAAGAATTGCCATCGAGGTCGATAATATTAGTTATCGTTAAAGGTTCTGGGTTAATTTTGAGCGTGAACTCTCGCAAAGTTTGCCCACCATCGGATTTTGGTCGCAAGCGCAGCAGATGGGGTGATAAAATCACGGGTTGATTATAGAAATAGTTAGTTTGATGCCGAATGTGATAACGCATTAAGTTGTTAATTGGGATTGATATTGAAAGTTATTTACTGGCAGAGGTGAGGCAAGTTCAGGATTAAAAACGAAGAAAGTTTCTGTCATTTTTATTCCCACATCATTAACTCTTTTTTGAATATGGTCGAGGAATTCATGTAATCCCATTTCAATAATATCCTCGATAGTTAGATAGCTCATTTCCGCACAAAGTCGCCCTAAACTTCTTTCTACCGAATTCCCCCAAGTTCCTATAGGAGTCCCTGTAACTTGATGCAAACAGTGGTCTAATTCCCGCAGACAAAAGTGAATTGAACGAGGAAATTCTCGATTAAGAATTAAAAATTCAGCCACGTCACTAGGAGTAATCCGTCGTTGACATTTACGATACATTTCGTAGGCACTCACCGACCGCAGTAAAGCAATCCATTGAATTTGGTCTAGAGAAGTTCCTACCCATTGAGCGGAAGGTAAGAGATAATAGTATTTAACATCAAGAATTCTGGCGGTTTTATCGGCGCGTTCCTGTAATCTTCCCATAACGCCAAAATGCCAACCTTCATTATGAGTCATCGTCGCATCCATTACCCCCGCAAAACGGTGACTAGCCAATTTAACTTGAGTAAAAAAGTTAGGTAAAGTAGTTTGAGGATGGTAAGAGGAAGCATCTTTTACCATCAAGAAAAAACCATTAACCTGTTCCCACATTTCCGAAGAAATAATCTCGCGAACTGACCGAGCATTTTCTCTGGCCCAGCGCAAACAAGAGATAATTGAGTTACTATATTCCGTGTCAAATGTCAAGAAATTGATCACATTTTCTGCGGTGGCTGTGCCGTAACGTTTCTTGAATTGTTCTAAATCTCCCGTGGTTAAAACCAAGGGTTCCCACTGTTGCAAAACACTGGTAGGTACATCTAACATTAAATTAAGGTTAACATCCATAAACCGGGCGACATTTTCTGCCCGTTCAATATAGCGATTTAACCAATAAATTGAATCGGCAACTCTACTAAGCATAATTAACCAGGAAAAAGAAAAGGGTAGGGTGGGTTAGGCGACAATAATTTACGCAGTTGACTGATGATTTAATTTTCGCCGTAACCCACCAAAATTTTGATGATTGTCCTGATAGCGATTTAACCAATAAATTGAATCGGCAACTCTACTAAGCATAATTAACCAGGAAAAAGTGAAAAGGGTAGGGTGGGTTAGGCGACAATAATTTACGCAGTTGACTGATGATTTAATTTTCGCCGTAACCCACCAA
>NZ_JASJFB010000100.1:0-2202 GCF_030065455.1 Microcystis sp. M53602_WE12
ATCGAGGGATGTATCCATTGATGGGTCAGGGTTTTCGGCTATTGCAGTAGATATGTCTGGGGTCAGTTGAGATAGACAAAAATAGTCAAAATATTTATAATGGAGGATTAGACTAAAATTTTCTGTGATTTGCCCATGTTATTGTCTTGCGCCACCGGTAGCGAACAATTTTTAGGGAGTGAAGCGATCGCCACTTACGCCACAGCTAAGGCCGTGATCCTGCCGATTCCCTACGAGGCCACCACCACCTATCGCAAGGGTTGTGAAACTGGACCGGCGGCGGTGATTACTGCTTCCCAACAATTGGAAGCCTATGACGAGGAACTTAAGAGGGAAACCTGTTTAGAAGTGGGCATCTATACCCATGGTGCGATCGCCGACACCCGTCAGCAACCGCAATTGTCCGCCGAGGAGATGTTAGCCGTCACCACAGCTACAGTTTCTCGTTTAATTGCCGATGATAAATTTGTCGTCGCCGTCGGGGGTGAACACGCTATCACCACGGGAGTAGTACAAGCTTATCGACAAGCTTTATCGGACCCTTTTACGGTGGTTCAAATTGATGCCCATGGCGATATGCGTTTTGAGTACGAAGGATCGCACCATAACCACGCCTGTGTGATGCGTCGGGTGTTAGAAATGGGTTTACCGACCTTACCCGTGGGAATTCGGGCTATTTGTCGAGAAGAAGCCGAATTAATCGCTAAACAGCAGATTCCCGTGATTTGGGATCGAGATATCGCCAGGGATGCGGAGTTATGCTGCTTTCGCCAACACAACTTTCAGGAGCCTCCAACTTCAATCACTTCTCCTGGAGAGACTTTATCTAATACGCTACAGGCATCTGGCATTAGGGGAAGTAAGTCAGAAAGTTTGTTGCTGGTTGCTACAAGAACAATAACTGCCACTCCAGTTTGCTGTAAATTTTGCTGATAACGCAAATTTTGATCTGTAGTGAGGAGAATCGTGAAACCCTCCTGACTCATCAGCCTCAGCAACTCACCGTTCTTTTTCCCTGACCATCCCATCTCAACAACTGTGCATACCTCGTAATCGGCAAGCTCACGCTTTAACGGGCGTGGGGCGCATTCATCAAGCAGGATTCGCATAGGCTGTCAACATTTCCTTTGCTAATTCAAGGGCTGAGATCGCCTGTTCTCGACTGACACTGGGAAAATGGTCTAGAAATACCTCTAATGAATCACCAGCCTCAAGATAATCAAGTAGGGTTCTCATCGGCACACGAGTTCCTACAAAAACAGGGGTTCCCCCTAGAATGTCGGGATCACTGTGAACAACACGGGATATTAATGCCATAACAAATATATCCAACTGGCTACTAGCTTTTATCGTCATTGTATCCTAAAGTCATTTGTCGGCTCTATACAAGGTGAGGCTCAGGCATGGGACACTTCACTTGACTACTCTGCCTACATCTTGCCGCTAGACCCAAACTAACTTTTGGATACGATGCACAGTTGGCATTCATACCTTGATTCAGCAACGCCTAGACTTACAGCTTCAATCAATGTGCATGGTGCGTTCCCCAAAAATCTATTAGTGGAGCGGTAGAAGTTGCATTAGGGAACTCACCCTTCCGATACAATTGCGTTATTCTCAAATTCCTTGGCGTTTAATAGTTCAGTTATTCATTTTCTTGAAAAATATCCCCATCGTATTCAATTTTAGCAAATTCGTTTTCTTCTTCTTCAAAAGAGTCTAGCTTCTCTCTAACTTCAGAAAATAAATCCTCCGATTCAGACGATTCTTGTAGTTGCTCATCAATCAAATCTACTCTAGGTAGGATGACATGAAACTCTTTTTTCCATTTAGAAATTAAATGTTCATTCCAGTTAACATCAGGACTAATTTCCTCTTTGGTCTTTTTTATTAGCTCTCTTACACCATCAGAGGTATCAGATAATATTATTTTGACAAGTTCTACACATTTATCGGCTCCAGAACCTTTAGTAAGAATGCTCAGATTTTCATTAGGCTGCACTATGATATTAGACCAGTGTGGTTGGTTTCTTTGAAAAAAACCTTCTTGATCCATTTTCTTAATAAGCTTTTACGCATTTAAGTTACATTGACAGCATTACCCTTATTTTTAAGTTTTCTACTCCATTTAATAATCAATCCCCCTTCATTTAAAAGCTGATTGACTACTTTTTCCAGTTCTTCTTTATTTTCAAATTCTCG